>JBDTAU010000471.1:0-3781 GCA_039924465.1 Dermatophilaceae bacterium | reverse complement strand
CGGCCACTTCGGGTCGCGCGGCGGTGCCACCTGGGTCCTCGCCTCGAGTCTGCACCTCGCGGCAGGGGCGGCCTGGGCCGGGGCGGTGCTGGCGCTGGCCGACGCGTCGATCCGACGTGGCACCCCTCGCCTCGGTCGCGACGACCTCGGCTCGTTGCTGCGCGCCTTCCGTGGGCCGGCCGCCGCCCTCGTCACCGTCGTCGTGGTCACGGGAGTGTTGCTGGCCGGGGACGTGTTGGGGTCGGTGGACGCGGCTCTGCTGACGCTCTACGGTCGGGTGCTGCTGGTCAAGATCGGGCTCGTCGCCCTGGCCCTGCTGCTCGCACTGCGCACCACGCGAGCTTTGCGCTCCACGGAGGCCACCGGATCGTCCCGGAGGATCGGCCTCGAGGCGGCGGTGGGTGTCGTCGTCCTCGCCCTCGCCGGAACTCTCGCCAGCGGTCAGCCGGCGCTGCAGCCAGAGCTCGTCTCGTCCGGACCGCCCCCGTCCCAGATCATCGATCGACACGTCTCCGACCTGCAGGAGACGCTGATGGTTCGCCCCAACCGCCCGGGCGCCTCGATCGCCTTCGTGGACGTGCTCGACACCCGTCGCCCATCGGTCGGACCCGTGCTCGGGGTCTCAGTCGTGGTCGCGACTGGCGCCCCCGTGGAGGCCACCCGGGTGGACGACGCACGCTGGGCCGCCAACCTCACGCTGCCGCGCTCCGGTGAGCTGCCCGTGCGCGTGCTCGTGCGCCGCCGCGGCGTCGACACCGTGGTGTCCACCTATGCCTGGGTGGTCGCACGGTCGGCTGGCTCCCGTCCCACCGTCGTGTCCGCCGCCCCGATCGGCGGGTTGCTCCGCGCCGCAGCAGTCACGTTGCTGCTGCTCGCGGCGCTCTTGTGGTGGATCGCCCTGCAGCGCAGACGCCTTCACTGGCACGGCGAGCCGGCGCGCAGCGCCGAGCCGAGCCGTCAGCGAGGCGCGCAACCGTGAGCCCGGGCCAGGCCACCTCGGTCGGACGTCGGGGGCTCACGCCAAGACGGATGCTGCACGCGTTGCGCCCTGTCGTGTCTGCCGCTGCCGGTCTGACCCTGCTCACCACGATGGCGACGGCCCCGACCAGGGCTCCCACCGAGGCTCGTGCCGGACTCCCGGCGGAGGTGGCGGCGTCGGCGTCGGTCACCCGACCCGACTTCGTGCCGGCAGCGCTCGCCGGTGGCTCGTTCGGCATGGGGGACGGGGCCGGCTCCGTCGCGCCACCCCGGACCTCTGACCCCGCCCCCGACAGCGACACCGGGTTGACGGCCGAGGCGGCTGGGGTGGCAACTGCCATCGCTGAGCTTGCCGCGCTGCTGGCCTCCCGGCCCGGGCCGTTCGGGTCCGCACCGCTCGCCCCGCCGGCGTCCACAGTCGCCTCGATCCAGGTCCCCGACGTGTTGTGGACGGCATACGGTCGCGCCGTGACCGGGGTGCGGCCCGGGTGCCACCTGCCGGTCGCACTCCTTGCGGCGATCGGCCACATCGAGTCCCGATCGTTGGCCGGACGCTCGCTGACGAGTGATCACGACGTGCTGCCGCCGGTGCTCGGCCCGACGCTGTCCGGCGGGGAGTTCGCGGCGATCCGGGACACCGACGGCGGCCGCTGGGACGGCGACTCGGTCTGGGATCGGGCCGTGGGGCCGATGCAGTTCATCCCCGGCACGTGGCGCGTGTGGGGCCGTGACGGCAACTCCGACGGGGTGGCCAACCCGCAGAACGTCGAGGACGCGGCGCTGTCGGCTGCGACGTATCTCTGCGCCGGCCGGGACCTGTCCGACCCGGTGCAGCTGCGCGCGGCCGTGCTGTCCTACAACTCCTCGAGCAGTTATGCCGCCGCGGTCCTGGGCCTGATGGCGTCGATGGCCTCCGGCGGGCCGGCCTTGCCCGGTGGTGTTCCTGTGCCGGTAACGGTAAAGGCGACGACAACGACAACGGTGACCGTCACCTCGTCTGCTACCTCAACTGTCACCGCCACAGTCACCTCCACCGAGACGGCGAGCAGGACACCGAACCCGCCCATCACCGTGACCCAGACGGTGGCAGTCACCGTGACCGCAACCCCGACGGTCACTGCGCCGACTGTGGCGATGACAGCGAGCACGTCGTCGGCGTGCGGGGCGACCACGGAGACAACGGGGACCCCGGCCCCGCCGTCGACGACGGGCTGCTGACCAGACGGGGGAAGCCCTCGCACGTGCCCACTATCGTCCTGATGCAGGACCGATCTGCCGACCGGACAGCAGGAGGAATCCAGGCACGTCAGGCTGACCGAATATGGCGGAGATGGTCAGTAGTGCACGAAGTCGTTGAAGGGGCAGCCCTCGCCTGAGTCCTGAGCCCTGAGACATGGACGCGCGTCGGACCGTCGCGATCATGCCGGCGATCCCTTGGTCCGGATGCGCGCCTTAGCCGACCCCCGATGCGCGATCTTCGGCGGCTGCTGGTGCATCTGGTTCCACCCCGACAGGTCCGTGGGCGAGCGGCGCCCGTCGCCAGTCGCCAGTTGTGGTCGTCGTCGGATGATGCCTGCGGGGATAGGGTCGGTCGGCATGGATACCGACCAGCCTGGCCTCTTTGAGCTGCCTGACGGTGAGCCGCTGCCCCCTGCCGAGAAGCTGCAGCGCGGGAGGAACCGTGAGGTGTGGGCCTTGACCGTCACCGCTGAGGTCACCATCATCGACGCAGACGCCCTCACCGAAGCCGCGACGCTGGCGAACGAGGGCTTCGTGGTCACTGGGCTGGAGGCTGACCTCGACGTCGAGGACAGCGAGCCTGTGGCCCTTCCAGCAGAGAACGGCAGTGACGCGTTCGACGCACTCGCCTGGCTGATCTGGCCCACCCGGGGTCTGGAGGGAGTCCTCGACATCGGCGCCGCGCGGATCCGGTCGGTCGACAGCGAGGTCGCGGTTGATTCCGAGGATCGCTGCACGGCCACCTGGAGGGCCACGGTCAAGCTCACCGACGTCGACCGGCTGCGCCGGTTAGCTGCCCGGGCCCACCCGGATGAGTCCGCGTTGATCTCGGACAGTCTGGCTGTCGCCTTGCAGCGGGCCATCGACCCGTTTGCGCCGTTTCGAGGGATCCCCGGAATCATCTGGCACCTGGGCAGAGTCGTTGTCGAACATCTACCGGCCATACCTGCCAGGCACCGCTGACAGCCCGCAGGTCGCGGGCAAGCCGGCGATCCCTTGGGAGCAGGTCAAGGCCGGCCTCGGCCTGACAGGACCGGCCGAGTCGAGGTCGCTGCGGCCGCGCTCCACCCACTGCGCGTTGCGGTCCGGGAAGGGCGTATCGTCGCGGTCGGCGAGGTGGCTTCGCGCCGCGGGCGGGGAACCGAGTCGCTCGACCTAGACGCAGAGCCATGCCCGGCGTCATAGAACCCTTACATGCACGCATGCGATGGACAGTAGACTTCGGTTGCGCCTTCGGCTGTCGCAAGATATCCAATCAGAGGCGTCGTATCGGCTGGACATGCACGTGTCGACTCTGGCGGACCTCTGTCAGGATCATCCAGTTGTTCGCTTAAGTCTGAAGAGCCGGGAAGGATCGGTACCCATGTCCGCGATGGTAGTATTTGGACTCATTGCATCTGTCGCGCTTCTCGCGGCTTTCGCCCTTCTCAACCTTGGCAAACTTACGCCGGACCATTACACGTACCAGGTCCTCAACTTTGTCGGTGCTGGATTCCTCACGGCGTCCGCCGCCAATCCCTTCAACATCGGTGTCTTCTGGACCGAGCTCATCTGGTCGCTTCTC
>JBDTAU010000470.1:0-3692 GCA_039924465.1 Dermatophilaceae bacterium | reverse complement strand
CGATCGATGCCGCGACGGCGCTCGACTGGGGCCTGGTCAACCGGGTCGTGCCGGACGATGACCTCGACGCGGCCGTCGCCGACCTGCTCGGCCGGGCCACCCGTGGCTCCCGGGCGAGCAAGGCGCTGGGCAAGCAGACGATCCACGCCCAGCTGGGGCGTCCCGAAGCCGACGGCTACCTCATCGCCGTCGAGGTCATGGCCGCCGCATCACAGCTGGCCGGAGCCAAGGAGGGCATGGCGGCCTTCCTCGAGAAGCGTCACGCGGAGTGGACCGACTGACCGCCGGATCGCAGCCGCGATCTCCAGACCGCACCGTCAGCAGCGACGGTTAGGGTTCAGGGCATGGCCACCGCCTTGTATCGCCGCTACCGACCTGAGAGCTTCGCCGACGTCATCGGTCAGGAGCACGTGACCGAGCCCCTGATGCAGGCGCTGCGGACCGGCCGGGTCAACCACGCCTACCTCTTCAGTGGGCCGCGCGGCTGCGGCAAGACGACGAGCGCGCGGATCCTCGCACGCTGCCTCAACTGCGAGCAGGGTCCGACGCCGATCCCGTGCGGGACCTGCGACTCCTGCGTGGCGCTCGCCCGGGGTGGGGCCGGATCGGTGGATGTCGTCGAGATCGATGCGGCGAGCCACGGTGGTGTCGACGACGCGCGTGACCTGCGTGAGCGGGCGAGCTATGGCCCGGCGATGAGCCGCTACAAGATCTACATCATCGACGAGGCGCACATGGTGACGCCGCAGGGCTTCAACGCGCTGCTCAAGATCGTCGAGGAGCCGCCGGAGCACGTGAAGTTCGTCTTCGCCACGACCGAGCCCGAGAAGGTCATCGGCACGATCCGCTCGCGCACCCACCACTACCCGTTCCGCCTGGTGCCCCCGGCCAAGCTCGCTGACTACATGCAGAAGCTCTGCGACCAGGAGGGCGTCACGGTCGCGCCCGGCGTGCTGAGCTTCGTCACCCGGGCCGGTGGTGGCTCGGTGCGTGACTCGCTGTCCGTCCTCGACCAGCTCATTGCCGGGTCCAGCGATGAGGGGTTGACCTACGACAGCGCCGTGGCGCTGCTCGGCTTCACCGATGGTGAGTTGCTCGACTCGACGATCGATGCGCTGGCGGCTTCTGACGGGGCGGCGACGTTCCGGCAGATCGACAAGGTGATCGAGTCCGGCCACGACCCGAGGAGGTTCGTCGAGGACCTGCTCGAGCGACTGCGCGACCTCATCATCGTCGCTGCCGTGCCCGAGGGGGTTGGTCAGGTGCTGCGCGGGGTCCCCGAGGACCAGCTCGAGCGGATGCGGGTGCAGCAGGCGACGTTTGGCGCCGGCGCGTTGTCGCGGGCTGCTGACATCGTCAACACGGGGCTCACCGAGATGACCGGCGCCAACTCGCCGCGCCTGCAACTCGAGCTGATCTGCGCCCGGGTGCTGTTGCCGGCCGCCTCGGGAGATCAGGGGTATGCCGCCAGGCTCGACCGCCTGGAGCGGCGCCTCGACGTCGGAGGGGTCCCTACCAACGCGCCCGCTGGTGGTCCCAGCCGGGCGCCGGGCCCGCAGTCCCACGCTCCGAGCAGCCCAGCTCGCGAGGCCACTGGATCGCAGGCTCCCGCCGCGGTCGCGTCTCCGACCGGGCCCCCACCAGTGCCCTCGGATCCGTCCTCAGCCCCGTCCTCAACAAAGTCGCTCAATGGCGACGGTCGACCTGCGCCCGCGGACCCGACCACCACGCCGGGAGCGCAGCCAAGCGAGACCCCCGCGGCCTCGTCCACCCAATTCTCCACCCCGTCGAGTGGCCACAGTTCCACCCCGTCCGCGCCTGCGCCCACCACCGGCGCGTCGAGTGGCCACAGTTCCACCCCGTCGAGTGGCCACGATGCCGGCTCGCCGAGCGCCGGGAGGGTCGGCGGGATGGACACGGACGCGCTCCGGCGGGCCTGGCCGGATGTGCTCGGTCGGATCTTTGGGATGCGTCGCCTCACCTGGACGTTCGTCTCACAGAACGCCCAGATCACCGCCTTCGACGGCTCGACCCTCACCCTCGGAATCGCGACCGAGGGCCTGACCGCCACCTTCCGCGCCGGGAGCCACGCCGAAGTGGTGCGTCAGGCGCTCATCGACGAGCTCGGCGTCGAGGCCGTCGTCAACGGCGTCTACCTCCCCGACAGTGGCTCCACCCAGGCGCCGGTCGCTCCGCCGCCGGGCTCGGTGCCGTCGGGTCCACCCGACCCGGACCGGGCACCACGCGCGCACGCCAAGATTGAGGCACCACCCGCGCACGCCCCGCGTGACCCGTCCCGTGGCCGGTCTGGTCCTGCTGACTCGATCGCGCCGTCGGGTCCACCACCGGATCGGCCTGACTGGGGGAGCGCCTCTGCGGCGCCTCCGCCCTGGGCGACCGCTGACCCGAGCCCCGACCCGAGCTTTAACCCGACCGCAGCGCCCGGCGCAGGCCCTGCCGCTGCCACCCCCGAAACCAGTCTCGAAACCAACGCCGAAGTCACTCCAGCCACTCCCCAGGCCGATCCAGCCACCCCCCACGCCAATCCAGCCACTCCGCAAGCCAACCCAGCTCCGACCCAAGCCGCGGTGCGGGGGGCTTCCGGGGTCAGGGCCTCGTTCGCCCAAGCCCGATCCTCAGCCGGACGGTCGGCTGCGCGGTCCGAGGCGGAGGCACCACGTGCACCGCTGACCGATGATTCGGCGGTGAGCGACGACGACGAGAACATCGAGGTGTCCGGAGACGTCGGCCGGGGCGTCATCGAGTCGGTCCTCGGCGGTCGGGTCATCACCGAGATCGACGAGTAGTCCGCACGCGGTTGCCACGTCGGGAGGGGTGATCCAGGCGTACCGTCGCAAGAGTGACGTTCGACGTCCCGGGTGATGGGTACAACCGCTTCATGGGCCGCTACTCCGAGCCGCTCGCGGAGCGGTTCAGCGACTGGGTCGGAGTGCGCGCCGGTGATCGCGTACTCCACGTCGGCTGCGGCCCCGGAGCCCTGACGACACGGCTCGTGGTCCGGGTCGGTATCGATGCGGTCGCAGCAGTCGATCCGTCGGCCCCCTTCCGGGCTGCGGTCAGCGCGCGCCTGCCGGGGCTCGACGTGCGGGCGGCAACCGCCGAGCACCTGCCCTTCGCCGATGACTCCTTCGATCACGCCCTGGCCCAACTCGTCGTCCACTTCATGCCCGACCCGATCGCCGGAATCGTCGAGATGCGTCGGGTCACCCGCGCGGGTGGCACCGTCGCCACGTGTGTGTGGGACCTCTTCGGGGCGCGTGGCCCGATCAGTCCGCTCTGGACCATCGCGGCCGAGATCGACCCCGCCGCGACCGGTGAGGCCCACCTGCCGGGGGTGCGCCAGGGCGACCTCGTCCGCCTCGGGGAGGCGGCCGGACTGACCCGCGTCGAGGAGACCGAGCTTCCGGTCACCGTGACCCATCCGTCGTTCGACGAGTGGTGGGAGCCCTACCTGCTCGGCGTGGGCCCGGCGGGCGCCTATGTCGCCGGACTCGATGCCACCCGGCGCGACCGGCTCCGGACCGAGTGCCTGGCCCGCCTCGGGCCGGGTCCGTTCGACGTCACCGCCGTGGCGTGGGCGATGCGGGGTCGCGCCTGACCCCAGCCATCGCCCAGTCATGGCCCAGCCGTCGTCCGGCCGTGTCCCAGCAGTCGTCCGCCCGTGTCCCGGC
>JBDTAU010000469.1:0-2659 GCA_039924465.1 Dermatophilaceae bacterium | reverse complement strand
AGCCCCTTGGTGTTAGACGAGTGTCGGGCTGGTGGCCGCGCGAAAACAGGGCCTGACTGCGGTATCCGCATCTCAGCCAGAGGGCGTCGGTGGGCTACCAGCTCTCGGTTGTGAGCGGGATACCCCTGCCTGGGTCTGGGGTCAGTCGGACAGCCCGTGCGGGCTCGATCCTCGTGCCGCTTTCAGCCCGATGGCCCCAGCACGCGTTCAGCCTGCTGGACCCGAGCATAATGAGCAATGCCTGAATGATCTGCCGGACTAGGGAGGACGCAGATGCCGTCGATGCGCAGCACGGAGAGCATCTTCCTGCGCCTCGAGCGCAGTGGCTATCCCATGGACGTTGCCGGGATCTACCTCCTTGAGGCAGCACCAGAGGGGCCGTTGCCCTTCGACGACATTCGGGCGGTCTTCGGCCAGCGACTGTCCGGCTCGCCGATTGCCAACCGCGTGATCGCTCATGCACCGCTGCACATCGGCGAGGACCGGTGGGCCCAGGCGGACTCGGTCGACCTCGACGCCCACATGCACCATCGGGTGGTCCCGGCGCCGGGAGACCTGGCTGCCCTGATGGAGACGGTCCTGGAGGTCTCCGCCGAGCCGCTGGACCGCGGAAAGCCGCTCTGGCAGGCCTGGTACCTGACGGGAATGGCCGACGGGCGTGCGGCACTGGTCCTGCGCCTGCACCATTCGGTGATCGACGGCATGGGCATGATCTCCCTGCAACAACTCCTCTTCGACGTCGAACCCACTCCCGTGCATCGCGACCGTGAGGCGCCGCCGGTGACCGGGCGGGCGCACCCGTCCCTGCTGCGGCGGGCACTGGTCGAGCTACCGAGCCGGCTCGCGGCCAATACGCTTGCCACCCAACGCCTGGTGGGCCGGCTCGTGCCAAGCGTGCCGCAAGCGCTGTCCGATCGCTCGGCGCGAAGGTCGGATCTCCCCGGCTACCTGCCCTCACTGACCGACCCGCCCCCGGTGACGCTGTTCAACCGGTACGTCAGCGACCCGCGCAAGTCGATTGCGACGGTCAGTCTGCCCTTCGACCAGGTCCAGGCGGTGCGTGCCAGGTTCCCCGGAACGACCGTCAACGAGGTCCTGCTGGCGCTCGTGACCGGAACCATGCGGGACTACCTGGCCGCGCACGGCGACCTGCCCGACAAGGCGATCCGCACCACCTGCCCGGTCAACGTGCGGGCAGTGGGCGACGACAGCATGCAGGGCAACCACCTCACCACGATGTGGGTCGACCTGCCCGTACACCTGGGGAACCCGGTGGAACGACTGGCGGCAGTGCACGCGAGCTCCGCCGCAGCCAAGCAGGCACTGCCCCAGTCTCGGGCCGACTGGGACTCCCTCGCCGACGTCGGTGACCTGCTCCTGCCCGGGGTCGTCAGCGCGGCGATGGCCTTCGCTGGAACCAAGGCCTTCGGCCTCCTCCCGCCCACCCAGAACCTCACCGTCTCCACGCTGGCCGGACCGCGTCAACCGCTCTACCTCGCCACCCGCCAGATCGGCAACATCTTCCTCCGCGGCATCATCTGCCCCCCGGTTCACCTCTTCTTCGCGGCCATCACCTACAACCAGCATGTCGACATCACCGTCACCACGGTGCACCAACTGTGCCCGGACCCGCAGGCACTGGTCGACGGCTTGAAGACCGCGCTCGACCAGCTCCTGGTCGCCGTCCCCTGACGGCCTGACCCATGCACCAGCCCGGTCTCGGATCAACGGGGAAGCGTCTTCTGCCCTCGATCCTCCCCAAGGCGAGGCCGCGCTGCGTCCTGCGGTGCTGGACCGTTCAACGATGATCGGGCTGCTTAGTGACCGGGCTCCCCGGCGAGGCCGGCGCAGGTGGTCCCGCGACGCCACTCGGCCGTCAGCGCCGCGGTCTGGTCCGATGGAGCGACTCGAGGGACGGCATCATCCCCGATGAGCATGGGGGTCCAGACCGCCTCTTGGACCAGGGGCGCCGGTCCCCGGCCCCCCGAACCCCGTTGAGCCTGAGCACGTTTCGCGTCGACGGTCAGAGTCAGCACACCGGTGTGGCCATTGAGGCCGTCGTTGCGATACCAGACGAAGTTGCCGAGGCCATACGCGACATAGGCCCCCTTGAGCCAGCCGCCGCCCTGCACCCGATGAGCGTGGCCGCCGACGATCACGTCCGCGCCGTCGGCGGCGAGTTGCTGGGCCGTACGCACCTGACCTGCTTCGGCACACGTCAGGTAGTCCAGCCCCCAGTGCATCATCACGACGACGAGGTCGGCAGCAGCCGCGTCCCGGCGCACCGCCTGACGGAGGGCTGTCATCTCGAGGTTGGCGGCGACCCCCGGACGGGTCGCCGTGGCGGCATGCTGCAACGCCGTCTGCTCCGACAGTTGGGTCGAGGCCAGGACGGCGATCCGCACCCCGTTGACCGTGATGATTCGCTGGCTGAACGCGTCGTCGATGTCGCGCCCGATCCCGACGATCGGGATAAGGCTGTGTTCCCGCGCGGCGAGGGTGTCAGTGAGCCCGACCGTCCCGAAATCGGCGGCGTGGTTGTTGGCCATGCCGACGACGTCGACGCCTGCGGAGACGAGGGCATCGACGGCGGTCTCTGGTGCCCGGAAGGTGTAGGGCTTCCCGGCGATCGGTGTGCCACGGTCCGTCAGAGCCGTCT
>JBDTAU010000468.1:0-2620 GCA_039924465.1 Dermatophilaceae bacterium | reverse complement strand
GGTCAGGGGCGCCACCGCAACCTCGAAGTTGACCCGGCGGGCGTTGTGCACGATGAGGAGCTGGTCGCCGATCGGCTCGATGTCGTATTCGACGTCCTGGCGGCGCTGCGCCACGATGCGCGGTGCGTCCAGTGGTGCAGCGGCATCGATGAGTCGAAACTCGTTCGTCGTCTTGGACCCGATTCCGATGACGATGAGCCGGTCGTCCCGGGAGTTGCCGACCCCGACGAAGAAGCGCTCGTCCGTCTCGTCGTGGACCAGGACGTCAGCCTCCTGTGGGGTGCCGACTTCGTGGCGCCACACCTGGTGGGGTCGCCACGCATCATCGACGCGGGTGTAGAAGAGGTGGTTCCCGTCGAGGGACCAGGCGAGCGAGCCACCCATCTGACGGATCGCGTCGTCCAGCACCTCGCCGGTCTCGATCCGCCGCACCCGCACGTCGGACCGTTCGTCGCCCGCGAGGTCAACGGCATACGCGATGAGGTCTCCGGTCGGTGACACCTCGCTGGCCGTCACGGCAAAGAACTCGTGGCCCCGGGCCTCGGCGTTCTGGTCGAGCAGGACTTCCTCGCCCACCGGAGGGCGCCCACCGTCCAGGGCCGGGCGGCCCGGGTGGTCGGCGATCCGGACCCGCGCATCGACTCGGTACTGCTCACCCTCGATGGTCCTGGAGTAGTACCACCACCGGTCGTGACGGACCGGGACGGACAGGTCGGTCTCGTTGATCCGGGCGCGGAACTCCGCGTAGATCGTGTCCGCAAGATCCGTGACGTGCGATGTCTGCTCGTCGGTCCACGCGTTCTCCGCAGCAAGGAGGTCGAGGAACTCGGCGGACCCCCGATCAGCCATCCACGCGTAGGGGTCCTCGAAGGTGTCACCGTGGTGGGTACGGGGAGCCGGGTCACGTCGCGCCACAGGAGGTTGCTGCATCCCGCGAGTCTAGGTCGCGCGTGGCTACCCTGTGGTCGTGCCCGGAGACCACCTGACCCCAGCCACCGACCACGACCCGACCAGCCCGTATGCCGCTGGGCTGGCTGCTGCGGCCCGCATCGCCGAGCTCACCGGGCGTCCGCACCACGACGCCCTCGTGGTGCTCGGGTCAGGGTGGGGACCGGCCGCGGACGCCTTCGGTCCGCCGCTGGTCGACGTCGCGATGACCGACGTCCCCGGCTTCCTGCCACCGGTCGCCGAAGGTCATGCCGGCCGGATCCGCTCGGTCGAGGTCGGGGGCATCGCGACCCTCATCTTCTCGGGTCGCACCCACCTCTACGAGGGACACGGCACCGCCCCGGTCGTGCACGGCATCCGGGCTGCTGCCGCCTGTGGCGTGCGCGTGGCGATGCTCACCAACGCCAACGGTTCGCTGCGGGAGGACTGGCAGGTGGGTCAGCCCATCCTGATCAGCGATCACCTCAACCTCAGCGCCACCTCCCCCCTGGTCGGGCCACGTTTCGTCGACCTGACCGATGCCTGGTCCGGGCGTCTGCGCCATCTCGCGCAGACGCTTGATCCTTCCCTTGCCGAGGGCGTCTACGCGATGCTGCCCGGGCCGCACTACGAGACCTGGGCCGAGGCCCTCGCGGTCCGGGCGGTCGGCGGCGACCTGATCGGGATGTCGACCGTCCTCGAGGCGATCGCGGCCCGTGAGGCCGGCATCGAGTTGCTCGGTCTCTCGACCGTCACGGCCATCGAGGGCCAGCCCTCCGGCATCGACCCCTCCGAGGTGGTGGCCGTCGCGGAGCGCACGGCGGCGCGCCTGGGGCCGCTGCTCGCCGACCTGATCCGCCGGGCCCTGCCCGTGAGCGCCTGAACCCGCTCGGACACCCCGAAACACCCACCACCCGCGCGCACCCCGAGACACCCCTGGCACCCCACTTCGCCAGTGACCCGAGGGACGGCGTCGACCAGTTCGGTCGCGCCGTTACTGCCAATCCGGGCTCGCAGGGGCCACGATGGTGCCATGAGTGACTCCACCCTGACCGAGACCCGCCGGCTCGGCGTCGAGACGACCGGCATCGAGATCATCGACGAGGCCGAGCGCACCGCGAAACCCTCCGACCTCTTCTGGCCGTGGTTCGCCGCCAACGTGTCCGTCTTCGGGATCAGCTACGGCTCCTACGTCCTCGGCTTCGGGATCTCCTTCTGGCAGTCGGTCTTCGTCACCGTGGTCGGCGTCATCGTCTCGTTCCTGCTGTGCGGCATCATCGCCATCGCCGGCAAGCGGGGCTCGGCCCCGACGATGATCCTGAGCCGGGCGGCCTTCGGCGTCACCGGGCAGAAGGTCCCCGGAGTCATCTCCTGGCTCGTCTCGATCGGGTGGGAGACCTTCCTGGCGATCATGGCGACACTGGCAACGGCAACGATCTTCAGCCAGCTCGGGTGGGGCGGCGGGACGACCACCAAGATCATCGCCTGCCTCGTCATCGCCACGCTCATCGTCGTCGCGTCGGTCGCCGGCTACCACATCATCATGCGGGTCCAGTCCTACCTGACGTGGATCACGGGGATCGCGACGATCATCTACATCGCGCTGACCCTGCACAAGATCGATCTGGACAAGGTGCTCGCCACCCCCTCCGGCTCGAATCAGGCCGTCGTCGGCGCGCTCGTCATGGTGATG
>JBDTAU010000467.1:0-3381 GCA_039924465.1 Dermatophilaceae bacterium | reverse complement strand
CATCATCGGTCCCAGCCGGCCCGCTGGCGACTCCGCCGCCGAGCACACGACCAGCCTCGCGCATCATCTCGCGGAGGCGGGATACGAGGTATCGCTCGTGACCTGGGTGGGGCTCGCCCCGTCAGGGCCGAAGCCTGCCCGTGGCACCGAGCCCAGCGACCTACCTGATGGGGTGCCCTTCCCCCGGACGGTGCCGATCCTCGACCGGGCCCGACCGGACACCTGGGTCAGGACAGGTCGACGCCTGCGGGACGTCGACGCGGTCGTCATCGCTGATGTGAGCCCAGCCATGGTCCCAGCCGGGCTCGCGCTGCTGCGGGCCGCGGGCGCCCTCCCCGGCCAGGGTGGCCCCGTCCATCACGGACCACAGTCCGTGGTGCTGTGCCAGCGCCTTCCCGACCCCGGGGGCCCGCGGAGCGGCGCCCGGATGCTGTCCCGACTCCTCCGCAGCGTGGACTCGGTGTTGGTGCACGGCGCGGATCAGGCCGCGATCGCGACGCGGCTCGGGGCGAAGCGGGTCGCGGTCGCGGAGCTTCCGACCCGCCGCTCCGAGAAGGAACTCTCCCAACGTCACGGCGACGGCCCGACCAGCCTGCTCGTGCTGGGCCCGGTCCGCGGGGCTGCCGAGATCGGCCTCCTGCTGCGGGCGATCCGCGTGGTGCCCCGGGTGCGCCTGACCCTCGCTGGGGAACTCTCCGAGGGCAGTCGCGAGGTGGTCCTGGCGGCGGCGGCCGACCCGGTGCTCGCCGGGCGGCTCGAGATCCGGGAGGGGCAGGTCCCGGCTGAGGACCTCGCGACGCTCCTGTCCGACCACCATGTGCTGGTCCTGCTCCATCGCAGTGCCCTCGCGTGGCAGAGCCTCGTCCTCGCCCAGTCCCATGGGCTCCCCGTCCTCGCCCCGGACCTGCACCCGTTCAGAGGGCAGGTGCGTGACGCGGTCGACGGCCTGCTCGTGCCGCCCGACGACGAGCCGGCCCTGATCGACGCCCTGCGCCGGCTCGGTGACTCGGCGCTGCGCGAACACCTCGCTGACGGTGCCCAGACGCCCGATCTCTCTGGGCCGTGGGCCGCCTACCTCGGCGTGATCGAGACCCTGTCGATCGATGCGTCGACCCTGGCCGCGGCACCCGGCGGAGCGTCTCGCGTGGATGGCCCGAGGGCTGCCGGGGACGAGTCAGGGGCGGGGGTACGGGCAGGGGCAGGGGTTGACGTGGCCCGGTGGTCGGCTGCGCGCCGTCGCTCCGCAGAGCTGCTGCGACGGGCCGCCAGCCGGGCGCGCGACTCCGCGTCCGCAGGCCACTCCGCCACCCGGTCAGCGCTGCATCTGGTCCCAGCCCGGTCGCGACTCGACCTCGCCGCACGCGACCTGCCCGAGTGGGTGATCGCCACCGACGTCCTCATCGATCCGGAGGAGGTCGACGACGTCACCCTCCTGGCGCGGGATCTCGGACTGCCCCGGTCCAGGGACCGCGTCTCGACGTGGGCCGCGATCGGTGCGCTGGCTGCGATCATCCGGGTCCGCGACGACGGCCGCCGCGGCACCGTCATCATCGACGAGACGGGACCCCGATCACTGGTGTCGCGCTGGGCCCGTGCGGTGGGCTTCGCGCCGGTCCAGATCGACTTCACCGGGACCCACCCCCAGGTCGCGGCGCTGGACGTGGACACGAACTCCCTCGACGTCATCGTCCGGATCCACCCACGTGGCTGTGACCGCGAAGACATCGACCACGTCCTCGAGCAGGCAGCCTGGGCGCTGCGCTCGGGCGGGTTGCTCATCGTCACCGTCCCGATCGGCCCCCTCGGTGCGGAGGGGGCCATGGGCCCCGCCGATGTCCGCGGCCTGCTCGCCCGCGCCGACGGGCTCGGCTTCGTCCTGGTCGGGGACCTCGACGGTGACGTGAACGTGCGGATGCGCGAAGCCAGCGCGCGGGCCCGAGCCGGCGACGCGGCCTACGGCCTGGTCCGACTCACCCTGAGACGGCGCTGAGTTGACCCGGTCGCGTGCCCTCCTGGCTGCCCGGATCCTCATCTCCGTGGTCACCCTTGCTGCGGTCGTCTACGCCGTGGCCCGCAACTGGACCGATGTCTCAGTGCACCTTCGTCAGATCTCGTGGGCGGCATTCGCTCTCGCGAGCCTCGCCGCTGCCGTAGGGACCTTTTTGACGATGCTCGGCTGGCGCGTCATCCTGGCCGACCTCGGGTCGCCCCTGCACCTGGCCCCTGCCTCGGGTGTCTACTTCGTCGGGCAACTGGGCAAGTACCTCCCCGGTTCGCTCTGGTCCGTGCTGGTCCAGGCAGACATCGCGAGCCACCTCAAGGTGCCTCGCCGGCGCACGGCGGTGGCCGGTTTGCTGGCCCTCGGGTTGGCGTTGCTCACCGGGCTGATCGTCGGGCTACCGGCCGCCTCCTTCCTCTTGCGCGGCTCTGGGGAGCACACCGGTCGATGGTTGGCGCTCTCTGTGCCACTGGTCATCGTCCTGCTCGTCCCCGCCCTGCTCAACCGGATCATCGCGGTGCTTCTCCGGCTCATGCGGCGCGCACCGTTGGAGCACGAACTGTCGGCCCGGGCGCTGCTGACCTCCGTGGCCATCTTTGTCGCCGTCTGGCTCTGCTTCGGCGCGCACACCCTCCTGCTGGCCAGGTCCGTCGCGGGGGGCGCGCCGCACCCGGACCTGGCCCTGGCGGCCATCACCGGCTACGCCCTGGCCGTCGCCCTCGGAATGCTCACCATCGTGCTGCCCGCCGGTCTCGGCGCGCGCGAGGGCCTGCTGACCCTGATCCTCTCGACTGCCATCCCCACCCCCGCGGCCGCGGCGGTCGCGATCGTGTCGCGCTTCATCGTCACGATCGTTGACGTGGTGGCCGCGCTGGCCGGCTGGGCCTACGCCAGGTCACGGCACCTCGTGTCAGAGGGGGCCGGCCCTCGGGGTGAGGACGCCACGACCCTGCGTCAGTAGCGCTCGAGTGCAAAGACCGGGATGACCCGGTCGGTCTTGGTCTGGTAGTCGGCGTAGGACGGGAAGGCCGCGACGCAGATCGGCCACCACCGCGCCCGCTCTTCCGGTGGGAGTTCACGGGCTCGGACCGGGAACGTCTAGGTGCCCACCTGCAGCTCGATCTCCGGGTGGGCCTTGAGGTTGAAGTACCACTGCGGGTGCTTGGGTCGCCCACCTTGGCTGGCGACCGCGACCCAGGTCCCGTCGTGCTCGACGCGCATGAGGGGCACCTTGCGCACCGCCCCGGTCCGGGCGCCGCGCATCGTCAGCATGATGACGGGCCGATCCATGATGTGCACGGAGTCGGTGGTGCCGGTCGCCTCGATCGTCTCGACCTGCCCCCGCACCCACTCGGCGGGGGATGGGAGGTAGTCGGTCGAAG
>JBDTAU010000466.1:0-3477 GCA_039924465.1 Dermatophilaceae bacterium | reverse complement strand
CCCTTCACGCGCCTGACGAAACTCTAAGCACCGCAATCTGATTCACGCACCCCACGCGGCGGTGCGATAAGGCCGGCTCCCCTCTGGGGGTGCCGGCCGTCGTTGTCTCGGGGGCTCGCGGGTCTCGCGGCTCGGGGAATGCACGAAGGCCGGCACCCCGAGGGGGTACCGGCCTTCGTTGGTGCGGGGGCGTGCCCCCGCAGAGGCTCAGATGATGTTGACGCGCATCGCCTGCGGGCCCTTGGGGCCCTGCTCGATGTCGAACTCAACGGCCTGGTTCTCGTCGAGGCTACGGTAGCCGTTGCCCTGGATCTCCGAGTAGTGGACGAAGACGTCCGGACCCTCGGACGGGGCGATGAAGCCGAAGCCCTTTTCCGAGTTGAACCACTTAACGGTGCCTTGTGCCATGTTTTTCTCCTTCATGAGGCTGGTGCGAACCTCACAGGCGTGAAGTCCGGGTCTGTTGAGACGCGTGACTCCAGAATCCTGAAGAAAAAAGCAGCGCCCGCAGTTGATTCTTGCGAGCGCCTGATGCACAAACACGAAAAAACGGTGACCAGGGTCAAGTGTAGCGGACTCTCACGCACCCCACCGCCAGCCCGCCGGCACGGCAGCGCTGGCCCAGCGGAGCGGCCTACCCCTGCCTTCGTATTCCGCTGAGTGCCCTTCCAGCGCCCCCACCCCTCCGCTACTGTCCCCATCATGCAAGCCAGTTCCTTCCCCGTGACCACGCCCGACGGCACCGCGCTCCACGTCAACCGGTGGTTGCCGGACGGACCACCGAAGGCAATCGTGCAGATCGCGCACGGGATGGCGGAGCACTCCGACCGCTACGAACGCTTCGCGGAGGAGCTCACCGCAGCCGGGTACGCCGTCTACGCCAACGATCACCGTGGGCACGGCAAGACCGCCGTCACCCCCGACGCGGTCGGCTATTTCGCTGACCAGCGCGGCTTCGAGACGGTGGTCGAGGACATGCACCGCGTGACCGAGCAGGCCCGCAAGGAACAGCCCGACCTGCCGCTCTTCCTCATCGGGCACAGCATGGGCTCCTTCCTCAGCCGGTCCTACGCCGCGCGCTTCGGGCGGGGGCTGGCCGGGCTGATCCTCAGTGGGACGGCCGGCGACCCGGGCGCCCTCGGCAAGGTCGGTCTGGGCCTGGCGCTGCTGCAGGGCAGGCTCCGTGGACGGCGCCACCCGAGCGGCCTGCTCGACACCCTGACCTTCGGGCAGTACGGCTCGGCGTTCAAGCCGAACCGGACGAAGTTCGACTGGCTCTCGCGCGACGAGGCGGAGGTCGACAAGTACATCGCCGACCCGAAGTGCGGAGAGCTCTTCACCGCAGGCTTCTTCGCCGATCTCCTCGGCGGGCTCGCCTCGATCAACAACGACGCGACCGTCTCGCGGGTCCCCAAGGGCCTGCCCATCCACCTGATGTCCGGGTCCAGGGACCCGGTCGGCGACAACGGCAAGGGCGTCACGCAGGTCGCTGACCAGTTCCGTCGCCTCGGGGTCACCGACGTCACGGTCAAGCTCTGGCCCGACGGGCGCCACGAGATGCTCAACGAGATCAACCGTGACGAGGTGTCGGCGGAGCTGATCGCGTGGCTCGACGCGCACCTGGAGCAGGCCCAGGCACCGTCAGCGTCAGACCCGGGTGTCTGACCCGATCCGACGTTAGGATCGCTCGAATGAGCGACAAGCCAGTGGTCCTCGAGGTGCCCGGCCCCGACGGGGCCAGGCAGGTCCGCATCTCCAGCCCGGACCGGGTGCTGTGGCCTCCCGAGGGGATGGCGGACGGCGAGCCCGTCACCAAGCTCGACCTCGCGAACTACCTGATGTCCGTTGCCGATCCGCTGCTGCGGGCGATCGGGGACCGGCCGGTGACCCTGCAGCGCTTCCCCGAGGGGATCGAGGGCGAGGAGTTCTTCTCCAAGAACCCTCCCCGCGGCGTGCCGGACTACACCCGGACCGTCATGTGCACCTACCCGTCCGGGCGGCGGCACCACCAGCTGGTGGTCGACGAGATCGCCAGCGCGGTGTGGGCCGCGCAGATGAACACGATCACCTTCCACCCGTGGCCGGTCCGGACCAGCAATGTCGACCAGCCGGACGAGTTGCGGATCGACCTCGACCCGCAGCCGGGGCGCACCTTCACCGATGCCGTCGAGGCCGCGTTCGCGCTGCGTGAGGTGATGGCGGAGGTCGGGCTGGTGGCCTGGGCCAAGACGTCGGGCAACCGCGGCGTGCACGTGTATGCGCGGATCGCGCCGACGCACGAGTTCCTCGAGGTGCGCCACGGAGTCATCGGCATCGCACGCGAACTCGAGCGGAGGCTGCCGGACCTGATCACCACCTCGTGGTGGAAGGAGGAGCGCGGCGAGCGGATCTTCGTCGACTTCAACCAGGCCTCCCGGGACCGGACCATCGCGGCGGCCTACAGCCCGCGACCGCTGCCCGGCGCGCCGGTGTCGACCCCGGTCCCGTGGGACGAGTTGCGAGACATCGACCCGACCACGCTCACCCTGCGCACGGTGCCCGGCCTGGTCGCTGATCGCGGCGATGCCTGGGCCGGGATCGATGATGCTGTCGGTGACGTAGCGTCTGCAATCGCCTTGTGGGACAAAGACATCACGGAGCGTGGCCTCGGCGAGCTGAACTTCCCACCCGACTACCCGAAGATGCCGGGTGAGCCGCCGCGGGTGCAGCCGAGCAAGCGGCGCACCGACAAGTCGGATGCGGACTACCTGGCTCCCAAGGCCGATCGGGACGCTGCATGGGGGATGCCGGTCATCCCGCCGGTCGCCCCGATGCTCGCCAAGGCGGTCAAGGGCTTCGAGTCGGTCAAGGGCGAGGTCCTCTATGAGCCGAAGTGGGACGGCTTCCGCTCGATCATCTTCCGCTCCGGCGACCTCGTCGAGATCGGCAGCCGCAACGAGAAGCCGCTGACCCGCTACTTCCCCGAGATCGTCACGACCGTGCTCGCGAACTTCCCCGAGCGAGCCGTCATCGATGGCGAGATCATCCTGGTCGACCCCGAGGACGGCGAGCGGCTCGACTTCGAGATGCTCCAGCAACGGATCCACCCGGCCGCAAGCCGGGTCACGAAACTGGCGGGCGCGACGCCGGCCAGTTTCGTCGCCTTCGACCTGCTCGCCCTCGGTGACGAGAGCTATCTCGATCGGCCGTTCACGGAGCGCCGGGCCGCCCTCGAGCAGGCCCTGGCCGGTGCCGCCGCGCCGATCCACCTGACGCCGGCCACGAGCAATGCTGACGTCGCGAAGCAGTGGTTCACCCAGTTCGAGGGCGCCGGGCTCGACGGGGTGATCGCCAAGCCGGTCGACACCAGCTATCAGCCGACGAAGCGGATCATGTTCAAGCTCAAGCACGAACGCACGGCCGACTGTGTCGTTGCTGGCTACCGCGTGCACAAGAGCGCGCCAGACCTGATCGGCTCCCTCCTGCTCGGGCTCTATG
>JBDTAU010000465.1:0-6319 GCA_039924465.1 Dermatophilaceae bacterium | reverse complement strand
AGGTTCATCGCGTCCAGAGCCTTGGCGATGGCGATGTGCGACGGGTCGACACCGAGGCCGTGGTCGGTCACCACGTCATCCGGAGCACCCTGCTCGTTCTGGAACTGCCAACCGAGCTGGAGCTGGGCCAGGTCCTCGGGCGTGCGCCACTGGGCACCGCGGCCCAGGTCGTGGCTCGACTGGCTGTGGCGCATCAGAGAGCCGTCCGGCCCGTAGTTGAGCCCCTCTCCGCCCCAACGAACCCATTCGTTCTGCGTGTACCAGTTCTGCAGCTCACCGTCAGAGCGCAGCAGCCACGTGGCACCGCCGGGCATCGAGGTGAAGTGCCCGTGCTTGACCCGCGCGGGGCGGAAGAAGTACGTCCCGATGTCGAGCGTGCCGAAGTTGTACTCCATGTGGCCCTGGGTCGTGTAGGCCTCCTCGTAGCAGGGGTGGTGCGCGAGGCGGTGGTCCGCCCAACCCTCCTGGGCGTGGACGAGGCGCGTGTAGAAGCCCGTGGCCGGGTCGACGTGCAGGTACTTGATGAACAGCCCGGGCATGGGGCCGGCGTTCGGGACCGCGTCCCACTTCATGTTCTCGGTGTCGATGACGATGGCGTCCTCACGGGCATCGTCCCAACGCGGGGCGCGGACGGAGTCCACGGCGTCGAAGCCGGCGTCGCCGAACTCCCGGTAGTGCAGGATCTTGGTGCCCTCGGTGAACGTGATCGCCTCGACCGGGACGCCCTTGGGTGCGTAGACGTAGCCGCCCTTCCCCATGGTCTTACCGCCGTAGGTCACCGAGCCCTCGAGCACGTGGTACTCAGTGTTGGCGTGGTGGATGCCGGGACCGCGGCCCCAGTCGGTGTGGAAGTCGACGCGCAGCGACGACGAACCGTCCTCCTCGTCCACGGACAAGCGACGTTCGCTCGCACGGCCGTCGGCTCCGACGAGCTCAGCGCCGTGCCACACGTAGTCGTCTTCTTGGATCAGTTCGACATGCGGTCTCATGATGCACCTTTGCGATCTCTTCGAGAATGGAACAGCGTTTCGGTGTACGTTATGGCTACCCTCGAGGCCGTGTCAAGGGCCCTGAGCCGGACGGCCTCGCTGGGGACACATCTAGGCACCGGTTGCTTGCGGCAGCCGGGCTGGTCCAGCGACATCGTCCTCGACGAGGACGATGCGGACTCCGGAGGGGCCGATCACGACCTCGGGGTCAGTCCCGTCCGATGCCCCGCCGGCTGCCAGGAGCCTCGTCCTGGTCGCCGAGACATCACGAGCGCCGAGGACCAGGCTCTGGATCCCGAGCGGTTCGTCGACGCGGAGTGTGCCGGGGTGGTCCGGGAAGGACATCACCTCGATGCGGCCCGGAGCCTTGTCAGGTCCGACGAGGAACGCAATGCGCAAAGTGCCGCCCGGGGGCAGTCCGACGAGTTGCTCGAAGGCTTGGCCAGCCATCTCTCCGTCGAAGACCACCTGCATGCCGCCTCCCTCGACGAAGAAGCGCACCGCAGAAGCGTGGTCGTCGGCGACGATGACCGCCGAGTGCAGTTCCGAATGACGCCGGTCCGCATCGGCGAGCGCCGGACTGGGCTGGGGCGACATCGGTGGCGCTGGGACCTGGGGGATGGTCCACCAGACGCCGTCCGGACCTTGGGCAACAGCCTCCCGCATCCTGGCGGCGCCGTAGGCGTAGCCCACCACGGGAAGGGTGTGGGCACCGAGGTCGGCGAGCCGGGAGACCGTCGCATCAAGGTCGCGTGAATAGATCCCCAGAAGTCGAGGTCCGGCGTCCCACACTGCTGGCTGTTCGCCCGGCGCCACGCCAGTGGAGAGGTCTGCGGGGACCACCCGGATCCGCCCCCCGTCCGCGCCAGGTGCGCCGAGGAGCACCTGCTCACCGACTCGGTCCACCTGCTCGAAGTCGAAGCCGTCACGCAGGAAGCGAACGGTCGCTCCGACGTCCGCGGCGGCCCAGACGGCCTCCATGAGGCGGGTCACTCCCCCGACCTGCGTCACGTCCCGCTCAGCGGCTGCCGTTCCCTCTTTCACGGACGTCCCTTTCGCTCGGCCATGGATGGATTCACTCCGGTCACCGCTCGCTGGACTCGGCGAGGGGCGGCCAGGCCCGGACGAGGGCGGGACCCCGGGAGGGGATCGAAGCCTGGTGGGCTGGCACGAACCACCAGCGACTCGTCGCCACCTCGAGCACGTCCCGGTCGACGGAGGCGACCCGTGGCACCTGCTGGTGCAGGGACACCCGTGGGCCGGCGCCGCTCGGCTCCGTCGGGGGGTCCGCCAGCCGTGGTGGTCCGACCCTCGACCGTTCGCACGGAGAGGTCCCTTCTCCCGTCCGCCAGGCAGGGGGGGCGGAGAACCAGGCCAGGGCACGACAGCCTTGCTCAGTGCCGCTGTCGACCCGCGGGAACTGGGCCGGGAGGTAGACGTGATCACCGATCCCGTGGACCACGCCGCTGACGGTGAGCTGCCCGCCCAGCACGACGAACTCCTCGGCGCACAGGTAGTGGCCGGTCCCGGGTCGCCGCCAGCCCGCAGGGAAGTCGACCAGCGACAGGCTGGCCTTGCTGACCGGGTCGACGTGCAACCGGTGCAGACGCACGGGCGGCTCCGATCCGGGGATGGGTACGGACGCCCACTCGGTCACGGCGCGCAGGTCGACGATGTCCACCATCAGCCCGCCTGCCCGTCGAGGAAGTCGGCGATGATCTGCGCGTTGCCCGCCGTGGAGCCGGCCGCACCGAGCGGGTGGAATACCGTCTCGGTGGCACCGGGGGGCATCAGCCGCAGCGCGGTCGGTGTCATTGCGGCGAGTGGGTCGGTCAGCGTGGTGCCGATGAGAACCGGCCGACGCAGGAGCGGGAGTCGCTCCGAGCCGCGCCACCCCCAGGCCGCTCGATAGCTGCGGTCGTAGTGCGGCGCCGAGCGGAGCATGTCCGTGACCATGCTGCTCAGCATCTCGGCGGCATACGGCTGCGTCGCACGTGCCCCACCCGTGGTGTGGTTGAACCACGGCCACCACAGGCCCATGTCGGCGCTGGAAACCCACGCCCGCCGCAACTGCGACCCATGGGTGTCGGGCCGCAGATCGACGAAGTAGTGGGCGAGCACCGACTCGACCAGGTCGGGGTCATCGTCAAACAGCGGGACGCCGTCGAGGACCACGGCGCCGACTCGGTCCGGTTCGGTGATCGCGAGTTCGGCCGCGAGACCTGCCCCCGTGTGGGTCCCGTAGACGTCGACCACCGGGATGTCGAGGGCATCCAGGACGTTGCGCACCACGCGTGTGTAGGTCTCCTCGAAGGTGAGCGGGTTGCTCTGCGCGAACTCATCGGAGAACGGATCGGACAAGCCGTGACCAGGGGTGTCCCAGACGATGACCGGCCGGCTGGTGCCGATCGCCCGGCCCAGCGGCTCGAGTCCCTCCCCGGAGCCGGGGTTGGCGTGGAGCAGCAGGAGCGGACGCAGGGCCTGGGCGGCCCCGGTCGTGGGGCTGAAGACCCGCACGTGGACCCGGCCGGTCGGGGTCTCGACATACCGTCGGACGGGGCCACCGGCAGCAACGTCCACCGCAGGCCTCTCCGACGGGGCGACGACGGGCGCGCCCTCGACCCCTCCGACCTCCGACGCCTCGGCGCCGGCCGGATCGGAGGCGAGACCCAGGACCTGCGCGACGAGCGTCTCCGCATCGAGCACGGCCTCGGCGGCGCGGGGAGTTCCCTCGGCATCGCTCGCATCAGCGTGGCCAGTTGCCGCTGCTGCGGTCGTCAGGCGCCGATGGGCATCCCCGTGCGCGGTCGTGTCGACGAAGAGCCGGTGGAGGGTCAGCGGGTCCGGCAGCGGTCGGACGGTGCGGTGGGCCGCGTCGCGTCGCCACCACGGCCGGAAGACGAAGCTGTCGCGCAGCTCGTCGAACAGGGCCACCTGATGGGTGCCTGCATGATCCGGGGCGCGGCCTTCCGGCACGGTGCCCACTGACTCGTCCTGCGCCCCGTGCGGGAGCAGGTGGAGCACGAGCCCGGAGACGAGGTCGGGGTGGCGGCTGCGCAAACGGCTGGCCACGACAGCACCGGAACCTTCACCGAGCACCGCTACCGGTCCCACCTCAAGAGCGCCGAGGACCTGTGCGAGCACGTCGGCCTGCAGGTCCAAGTCGCCGGCGTCGGCGTCGTCCATCGGGCTGGCACCGAAGCCGATCAGGTCGGGCATGAGCACCGTGCGGTGGGCGGCGAGGCCGGAGACCAGGTCCGGCGACCAGGTGCGGGACGAGCCGGGAGCGTCGTGGATCAGCAGGACCGCGGAGCCCCGGCCGGCCTGCCGGACGTGGACCTGACCGGCAGTCGTCGTGACGTAGCCGGGACTGATGTCGACCGATGGTGCGCTCATGGCACGTCCACCCGGGTCGCCTCGGCGCGCGCGAGGACCCGCCGGGCCTGTCGGGCAACGGCCAGGTCGATCATCCGCCCGTTCGAGTCCACGGCGACACCGGACCCGAGGGCAAGACTCGTCTCGAGTGCCTCCACGACGTCGCGCGCCGCGATGATCTGCTCCTTCGAGGGGGTGAACACTTCATGGACGACAGTGACCTGGGCCGGGTGGATACAGGCCCGACCGACGTAGCCACGCCGGGCGAGGGCCTCGGTGGATCGCCGGAGGGCCTCCGGGTCGCGGAAGTTGGTCGACACCGGGGCGATCGGGGGTTCGATCCCGGCCGCGGCACTGACGAGGACGACCTGGGCGCGCATCGGGTCCCACTCCCGCTCGTCATCCCCCGGGGTGATCCCGAGATCTGCCGCGAAGTCCGCCTCGCCGACCTGGAGGCGCACGACACGCGGCGCGCGAGCCAACTCGGCAAGCTGGAGGAACGCCCCTGCCGTCTCGATCAGCGGGACGACACCGATGGCGCCCTGCGGCAATCCGCGGGTGCCCTCGAGTTCGGTCAGGAGGCGGTCGAGGTCGGCGAGTTCGTCGGCCGAGGCGGTCTTGGCCAGGATGACGCCGGTGATCGCCGGTCCGACGACCGCGTCCAGGTCTTGCTCCGCGAGCGGCATGGGGTTGAGCCGGACCCAGAGCTGGATCGTGGCCTCGGTTGCCGACGGCTGCTCGGAGAGCCACGTCCCGACGATCCGGCGGGCTTCCGGCTTGGCCGCAGGGCTCACGGCGTCCTCGAGGTCGATGATGAGGGCCTGGGCTCCCCGTTGCGGCGCCTTCTGGAGCATCGTCAGGACGTCACCCGGCACGTAGAGCCATGACAGCGGCGTCATCGGACCGCCCCGATCCGCGTCTCACCGCGGACGAGGGACGTGGCGACGACGGTGCGCAGCACGTCGTTCGTCCCCTCCCCGATGCTCATCAGGATCGCGTCCCGATAGAGCCGTTCGACCTCGAACTCGGTGGAGTAGCCGTAGCCCCCGTGGATCTTCATCGCGTCGATGGCGGCCTCGAGGGCGACCTCGGACGCGAAGATCTTTGCCATGCCGGTCTCGCCGTCAGCCCGGCCTCGGGCCACGGCATCCGCAGCCCAGTAGGTCATCAGCCGGGCGGCCTGGACATTGGTCGCGAGGCTGCCGAGCTTGAGCTGGATGGCTTGGAACTCGTGGATGAACTGGCCGAAGGCCTTGCGCTGCTTCGAGTACTCCAGCGACTCCTCGAGGGCCCGCTGGGCGATGCCGACCGAACGCGCGGCGATGTTGACCCGGCCCCACTCGAGGGCCGAGAGAACCTGCTGCATGCCGCGTCCCTCGACGCCGCCGACCAGGTTCGCCACGGGGACTCTCGCCTCATCGAGGACGACCTCGCACGACTCGGTGCCCTTGTAGCCGAGCTTGTCGATGTCGCGGGTCACGGTGTAGCCGGGGGTGTCCGCCTCGACGAGCAGCACCGACATCCCGCGGTGGGCGGGGCTGGTCGACGGGTCGGTCTTGACCAGGACCGGCAACGGGTTGGCGTACCGGGCGTTCGTGATCCACATCTTCGTGCCGGTGACGACGTAGTGGTCCCCGTCCCGGCGCGCGACGGTGCGGATCCCCTGCAGGTCCGTCCCGGCATCCGGCTCGGTCAGGCCGATGCCGCTGCGCCGCTGGCCGGTCGCCAGCTCCGGCAGGTAGCGCTCACGCTGGTCCTGCGTGCCGTGCATGGCGATGAGACGGCACGCGAGCGAGTGGGAGCCGAGGATGCCGGCGATCCCCATCCAGCCACGTGCCAGCTCCTCGAAGACGATCGCGAACGAGACGGGGTCGAGGTCGAGTCCGCCGAACTGCTCCGGGACGGTGATCCCGAAGAGCCCGAGCTCAGCCATCCCCTCGACGATCTCGGTGGGA
>JBDTAU010000464.1:0-11443 GCA_039924465.1 Dermatophilaceae bacterium | reverse complement strand
AGCCGTCGAGTGTCACGACCACGGCCTGACCTGCGGCGCGCATGGTGTCCAGCCGACGGGTGAGGTCTCCGTCAGCGCGCCCGTCCCCGCGCTCGTCATCGCGGGCCGTTGCGACCACCAGCAGCGGCGACGAGCCCATGAAGGACATCACGAACGACAGCCACGACATCGTCGTCTTGTCGCACCACTGCAGATCGTCCACGGTGAGCAGAATGGGGCGGTCCACGGCACGGAAGGCCCGCGCCAGACCCTCGAAGAATCGCAGCCGTTGCCAGGCATCCACCTTGGCTCGGGCGCCGACAACCGGCTCGGCGGCGCTGTCGGCCTGGGGAACCAGCCTGCCGACCTCGGCCCGCCAGATCGGATCGAGTTGCTTGGTCGCCATCCGCAGGTGTGGGCTGCGCAACCAGTCGGCCACCGGTGCCAGTGGAACCGAACCGCTGGCCGCGAAGCATCGTGTGGTTGCGACGAGAGCGTCCTGCCTGCGCACGGCTCCGACCAGGTCGGCGACCAACCGGGTCTTCCCGACACCGGCCTCCCCCTCCACGACCACGAAGCGAGCACCGGCCTGCGCTTCGCCCCACGCGGAGAGCAGCCGCTCTCGCTCGCGTGCTCGACCGACCAGTCCCGGCGACACCGACCACCTCGCGGTGCCGTTCCCGACGCCGCTGCCCTCCTCGCCGCCGCTCTCGGCCACGATGCCCGCGGCGCCACCCGGCCCGTGACCGATGTCGGAGAGCGCTGCATCGAGTTCAGCTTGCGTCTCCGCCGACGGTCCGACCCCGAGCTCGCGCTCCAGCAGCGTGGCGCACTGGTGGTAGGTCCGCATGGCCCCCGCCCGGTCACCCACCGTGCGAAGAGCCTGCATCAGCAGCCGATACCCGGGCTCCTCCAGCGGCTGCAGCTGGACCCGTCGCCGAGCAAACCCGATCGCGGCCTCCGCGTCGTCGTGCAGCAGCCAGTACCTCGCGACCCGATCGCACAGGTCCACGCCGGTCCGGCTCAGGTCCTCCCGAACGGCGAGCGCCCAGTCGTCGTAACAGCCGGGCAGGAACGGTCCCCGATAAAGCCTGAGTGCGTCGCCGCTATGGAGCTCGACCTCATCATGCTCCCCCGACTCCACGGCAGTGATCGTGCTCTCACACGCGGCGAGGAAGTCATGCACGTCGACCACACAGCCCGGTCCCCGCCGCCAGCAGAGCGACTGGGCATCCACCTGCAAGCATTCGTTGTCGTGCAGCAGAACACGCAGGTGGTGCAGTTCGCGGCGCAGGTTGGTCCGGGCCTGTGCGCTCTCCGAATCGGGCCACAGCACGCCCGCAAGATGCACGCGGGGCTGCGGGCTGTCGGGATGGCTCACCAAGTAGGCCAGCAGCGACACCGCCCGAGCGGAGCTGTGGACCTGAGCAGGATCGGCCCCGGACACCTCGACCCCACCCAGCAGATCCACGCGCATCGTCGCGGCCATTACTGCACCCTACCTCCCGCCATGGCGACCACATCTCCCGGAAACAGACGGGTGGGCCGCGGCGCCGGCCGCCGGAGCGCGAGCAGAGAGGGGCTAGCGTGGCGGGGTGAGTGATGCCCCGTCCGCAACCGCTCGGCGGGGCGAGCCGCGCCCGCTCGCGGCCCTGTCCCGGGCGCTACGGCTCGGTCAGCACGCCCTCTTCGTCCTGCTGCTCCTCGTCGCCTGGGGCCGCGCTGCCGGTGAGAAACCGTGGTTCGAGGCGGTGGCGGCCGCCCTCGGGCTGCTGTATGCCGCTCACGCCCTCGTCGAGGCACGCGTGGCCCCAGCCCCCAGCCCCTTCGAGCGGGTCCCCGCGGCAGGAGGCGCCGACGCCCACCACGACTCGGAGTGGCACACCCTGACCCGCGCGCTGCTCGGCCTGCTGCTGCTGGCCTGGTTCGCCTCGGTGACCCTGACCCCGGACTTCGCCTGGTTGGCCTTCCCGCTCTTCTTCGCCGTGCTGCGCCACCTCCCCAGCAAGGTGGCACTCCCCCTGATCGCGGTCATGGTCGCCGCCGTCGTCTGGAGCCAGGCCCTGATCACCGGGTGGAACGACATTGGCCTGGCGCCGATCGTGGGACCCTCCGTCGGTGCGCTCGTGTCCATCGGGATGGCCTATGCCTACCGGATGCTGTTGCAGGAGAATGCGGCCCGTCAGCAACTCCTCGACGAGTTGACCGCTGCGAAGTCGGATCTGGAGGCCACCCACGAGCAGTTGGCCGAGACCCGGAGAGAGGCCGGCGCCCTGGAGGAGCGGGCCCGGCTGTCTCGAGACATCCACGACACGCTCGCCCAGGGCTTCAGCTCGATCGTGCTACTCAGTCGCGCCGCCGCCACGCCGGGGGCGGACGTGCCGGCCCTCATCGGACAGATGGAGGCGCAAGCCCAGGCATCGCTGGGCGACGCCCGCGAGGTCATTGGTGACCTCGTGCCCACGGAACTGGCTCGAGCCGGCTTCTCAGCCGCCCTCGCCCGGCTCGTCACCGATCTGGGCGAGCACAGCGACCTCCGGGCCACGTTCAACGAAGAGGGCACCGGCCGCCCGCTGCCACGCCCGCACGAGGTTGCCCTGCTCCGCCTCACGCAGGGGGCTCTGGCCAACGTCACGGCGCACGCCGCTGCGTCCCGGGTCGCGGTCTCGCTCTCCGTCGATGACGACGGGACCACGCTCGACATCGTCGACGACGGGGTCGGCTTCGACCCCGCCACCGTCGGCCCGCGCGAGGACGGCTCCGGCTACGGACTGCGCAGCATGCGTGAGCGGATGGCAGCGCTCGGAGGTGTCCTCACGATCGAGAGCGCCCCGGGCCAGGGGAGCGCCATCGCAGCCCACCTGCCGGCACCCGGAGGCACCGGTGAGTGACCCGACTCCCCCCATCCGGCTCATGCTGGTCGATGACCACCCGGTCGTCCGGGCCGGCCTGACCACCCTGCTCGGCGCTGACCCGAGCATCGACCTGGTCGGCGAGGCCGCGAGTGCTGCGGAGGCCATCATCGTCGCCCAGCGCCGACACCCGCAGGTCGTCCTGATGGATCTCCAACTCGGCGACGGGGTCGACGGGGTGGGCGCGACGAGGCGGCTCCTCGAGTTACCCGACCCGCCGCGGGTCGTCATCCTCACGACCTACGAATCCGACGCCGACATCCTCGCCAGTGTCGAGGCCGGCGCCAGCGGGTACCTGCTCAAGGACGCCCCGGCCGCGGATCTCATCGCGGCCGTCCACCAGGCGGCTCAGGGCGGCACCGTGCTGGCCCCTGTCGTGGCTCGTCGCCTCGACGAGCGACGCCGCGCGCCGAAGCCGACACTGAGCGGCCGGGAGCTCGACGTGCTGCGTCTCGTTGCCGAGGGCGAGTCCAACAAGGGGATCGCGCAGTCGCTCTTCCTCTCCGAAGCGACCGTCAAGAGCCACCTGGTCCGAGCCTTCGGCAAACTGGGCGTCGACTCCCGCACGGCGGCGGTCGCCGCGGCCCGCGATCGCGGGTTGATCCGGTGAGGCAGGATGGAACCATGAGTGACGAGAGCAGGCACGGCGAGTCGGCACCGGACGGCGACGGGGACGAGCACGTCAACCAGTCGCACCAAAGTGAGCAGGCTGAGCACGAAAGCCGGGCGAACCAGGACAACGAACGGTCCGAGCCTCGCATCGTCGTCGTCACCCCGGATGGCATGGGCGTTGCTCACCCCGCCGACCTCAGGGACCGCGACAGCACCGGGGAGACCGGGGAGCGTGGGGGCTCGGACACCAACCGACGGGAGCGGCCGCGGACCAACCCGGCCGACCTCGTGGAGGAGCCGGCCAAGGTGATGCGCATCGGCTCGATGATCAAGCAACTGCTCGAGGAGGTGCGCAACGCACCTCTCGACGAGCCCGGCCGGCGCCGACTCGCTGACATCCACCACCGCTCCATCGAGGAGATCAAGGACGGCCTGGCCCCCGAGCTCGTCGAGGAGCTCGACCGGATCGCGCAGCCGTTCCGCGACGACTCCCCGAGCGAGCCGGAGTTGCGGATCGCCCAGGCCCAGCTCGTCGGCTGGCTTGAGGGGCTCTTCCACGGCATTCAGGCGGCGCTGGTGGCCCAGCAGATGGCAGCCCAGCAGCAGCTCCAGCAGATGCGGGCCCTCCCGCCCGGCACCAATCCCGGCGCCTCCTACGGGCAGCCTCCCGGCGTGCACCCCCACGGCCGCGCCGATGGCGAGACGGGACCGACCGGCCAATACCTCTGAGCGCGCACGACTGGGCGCCTGGCGACCGGGCCTGCGTTCCAGTCAGGCCTAGCGCCAGCTGGATCGCTCGCGCTCGGACGGCACCACCGAGGGGTCCCACTGCGTGAAGGGGTGATCGAGCCGATAGCGATAGTCGGACTGGCGCGACAGCACGACGGGCTGCGCGTTGTCCGGGTTCTCAAGGGACTCGAAGTACTGGACCCTCCAGTGGAACCAGCGCATGCAGAAGAGCCGCATCGTCAGCCCGTGCGTGACGATGACGACGTTGCGCGGCCCTTCGGGGCTCTCGAAGTTGCGAAAGAGTGACTCGAGGAACGTCGAGACGCGGTCATAGACGTCGGAGCCGGACTCACCGTGGTGGAACCGGTAGTAGAAGTGGCTGAAGCGGTCCCGTTCCACCTTCTGCCGGACGATGTCCGCCGGGTCCTGGAAGTTGTCCCAGTCCTGCTCGCGCAGTCTCGGCTCGATCCGGGCATCGGTCAGAGCGATGGGTAGCCCCAAGGCCTCCAGCGTCTGCTGAGCGCGGTGGTAGGGCGAGCAGTAGACATCGACGGATTCATCACCGATGAGCGCGCGCAACTGGACGCCCGTCTCGCGAGCCTGCTCGAAACCCTTCGGGGTCAACCCGATCCGGTGATCAGGAACGCGCTCATAGATGGTGTCGTCGATGTTGCCCTCCGACTCACCATGCCGCACGAGGATGATCCGGTGCGGTCGGTGGGAGCGGCCGCCCGCCTCCGGAGACGTCACGCTCCCACGGACTGGTTGTGCCGCACCTGCAGGATGACAGTCGGCACGAGAATGAGCAGCACTCCGGCTCCAAACCAGAATCGGTCAGCCATCGGCGCGAGCCACAGTCCGCCGAAGAGCCCGATGACCACGCCCGCCATGCGCAGGCCGATCGCTGTAGGTGGCTCGTGCTCCGGACGGCCGACCCACGGCAGCCGGGTCAGGGGGTTGGCGGCGATCAGCTGCATCGTCGAGGCAGTGACGAGCGCGGCCGCGACCACGAGAGCTCCGATCCACATGGCCCCGATTGTGGCAGACGACTGGGGACCATGCCGGTGTGGCTGCACCTGCGTCTGCACCCCTGCCAGCCGATGCCCCGGCGTCCCGTTGCTGCGACACGTAGGCTGACGTCACATGCGATTGGATGGACAGGCTTGGGCCCGGCGTGCGCGACTGCTCGTGCGCTGGATCCTTTTTGTGCTCGCCTGCTACCTCGGCGGGGTGGCCGCGACCAACCTCGCGCCCACTGTCGTGGAGACGGCCAACTATCGCGCCGTCGTGCGCCTGGAGGTCCTGCCGCTCAGCACCCCGACGCTGCACAGCCCGACGATCGTCGGTGACGTGGACGTGGCTTTTTCCTCGCCCCTGCTCGCACCGGGCCTTGACGTCGCGGTGTCGGTACGCGAGGAGATCACCAGCCTGCTGACCGCCCAGAACGTCACGGTCCAGGAGTTGCAGCCCACCGACGCCGAGCTGGGCCAGGCGATGAAGGAGGCTGCGATCGGGGTCAGCCTGCGCTTCGTCCTGGGAGCCCTCATCGTCGCCGTCGCGCTGTCCGGGTCGCTGCACTACGGACGGCGGCGACGGCCACGCGGTGCCCACCTCACCCTCATCGCGAGCGCCGTCACGGCGACCTGCGCCCTGACGGCAGTCGGGATCGCCTCGACCTACCAGCCAAGCCGCTTCCTGGCCCTGACCACCACGGGCGTGCTGGGCACCGTGCAACGAAATGCCGGAATGCTCGAGGGGGTCGAGGCCCGGGCGGCTCAGGTCACGCCCTATCTGCGCAACCTGCTCGCGGTCTCGCAAGCCCTGCAGGAGAAGTTCGTGCCGGCGGAGCTCAACCAACCGGTGGCCGCCCGCATCCTGCTCGTCTCCGACATCCACGGCACCAACCAGTACTCACTGATGCGCACCATCATCGAGCAGGAGGGGATCGACGCCGTCATCGACACCGGCGACCTGATCAACTTCGGCCGGGTCCCGGAGGCACAGGCAGCGGGCCTGTTCAGCGGAATCAAGTCGCTCGGGGTGCCCTACATCTTCGTCAGCGGCAACCACGACGCCGCCTCCCCGACCGACACCGACCTGCTCGACCGCCTCGCCGCGGTCCCCAACGTCGTGCTGCTCCAACGTCCCAATGGCGACTACACCGAGTACTCGTTCCACGGCCTGCAGATCACCGGCTTCAACGACCCCCGCTGGTTCGGCGATGACAACGAGGACCCCACGGCCAAGGAGCGTCCGGCAGCCAACGCCTACAACGCCTCCATGAAGGATCAGCCCGTCTCCGACCTCGTCGTCGCGCACGAGCCCTATGCCGTGACCCAGGTGGCCAAGGGGGATGTCCTGATCAACGGGCACATCCACACCGCAGCCCTCGACGGCAACCGGATCCAGGTGGGCACGTTCACCGGAGGCGGCTTCGTCTCCCACTTCACCGAGGGCGAGGACGCGGAGCTGACCGGCCAGCCCTACGCCTTCGACGTCGCCACCTTCGGGCAGCAGTGCCAGCTGACCCAACTGACCCGCTACAGCTACCGCAACCTGCTTGAGGGTCGCCCGGCCTACGACAGCATCCAGGTCATCAACGGCAGTCGCATCGAGGCAGCCCAAGCCGCTCCCGCCGCAGCGCGCCAACCCGGTGAACCGGCGTCCAACCCCGAGGTGACGCCACGCACGTGCAGCCGCCTCGAGCCGACGGCCGCCAAGATCATCCCCCAGGTCAGCGACAACGAGTCGGTGGGAGCGGACACCCCGTCCCCCAGCCAACCGTCGCCCATCCCCACCCGCACTCAGCCGTCAACTCCTGCTGGTGAGCCGTCGATCCCCACCCTCGGACCAGCCACCCGCACCTCGGGCACGACGACTCCGTGAGCGCCACTGCACGAGCATCAATACGGGGCCACTCGACTCAGGCCGAAGCAGAACCAACCACGGGGCCACTCGACTCAGCCGCGGTCAGCCCTTGAGCTCGGTCAGCCCTTGAGCTCGGGGAACTGGTCGTCACGCCACTCGAGTTCGGGCCGGGCGGCGTTCGCTGCATCGAGGTCGTTCTCACGGCCCCGCAGCTCAACCCGCCTGATCTTGCCCGAGATCGTCTTGGGCAACTCGTAGAACTCGACCCGCCGCAGGCGCTGCCACGGCGCGAGCCGGGCCCGGGCGTGAGCCAGGATCGACCGGGCCACCTCCGCACCCGGCGCATAGCCGGGAGCCAGGGCGATGTAGGCCTTCGGCACCGTATGGCGCACCGGGTCCGGGGTGGGCACCACCGCCGCCTCCGCGACCGCCGGGTGCTCGATGAGGACCGACTCGAGCTCGAACGGGCTGATCTTGTAGTCGCTGGACTTGAAGACGTCGTCGGTGCGGCCGACATAGGTGATGTAGCCCTCGGCATCCATCGTCGCGACGTCTCCGGTGTGGTAGAAACCGCCCGCCATGGCCGCCGCGTTGCGCACTTCGTCCCCCTGGTAGCCGGTCATCAGCGTGACCGGCTTCGCCGAGAGGTCGAGGCAGATCTCCCCTTCACGATTGCCCTCCGCGTCCGGTTCGGTGATCGGCTGGTCGGTCAGCGGGTCGACGAGCACCACCGGCACCCCCGGAAGCGGTCGTCCCATCGAGCCGGGCTTGAGCCGCGAGCCAGGCGTGTTGGCGATGCTCGCCGTCGTCTCCGTCTGGCCGTAGCCGTCCCGGATCGTCAGGCCCCAAGCCTTCTCGACCTGGGCGATCACCTCGGGGTTGAGTGGTTCGCCCGCACCGACGACTTCGCGCAACGACCCGCGGCCCCCAGAGAGGTCGGCATTGATGAGCATCCGCCACACGGTCGGCGGCGCGCACAGCGAGGTGACCTCGTGCACCCGCATGACGCGCAGCAGGGCGGCCGGGTCGAAGCGCGTGTAGTTGTACATGAAGATCGTCGCCTCGGCGATCCACGGCGCGAAGAAGCACGACCAGGCATGCTTGGCCCAGCCCGGGCTGGAGATGTTGAGGTGGACGTCGCCGGGCTCGAGGCCGAGCCAGTACATCGTCGAGAGGTGCCCGACCGGGTAGGACACCTGGGTGTGCTCGACGAGCTTGGGCTTGCTCGTGGTGCCGGACGTGAAATAGAGCAGGACGCGGTCACCGGGCGCGGTCCCCGGGTGCTGCGCCGGTCCGGTGACGACGTCGTATGCCGCTGACCAGTCCTCCCAGCCCTCCGGCACCGGCGTGCCACCGACCTTGCTGGACGCAATCGCGATGCGGAGGTAGTCGCCCGGCACGTCCTCGAACTTGTGGGTCTCCGCGGCGTTGGTGATGACGGCCTTGGCGTCACCCCGGTGCATCCGGTCGACGAGGTCGCCGGGGCCGGCCGCTGTCGTCGTCGGCATGATGACGGCGCCGAGCTTCATGACCCCGAGCATGGCCTGCCACAACTCGACCTGGTTGCCGAGCATGAGGATGACCGAGTCCCCCTTGCGGACGCCCTGGCTCGCCAGCCAGGCAGCTGCCTGGTCCGACCTGTGCGCCAAGTCATCGAACGACCAGGTCTGGGCCGACTCGTCCTCTTCGACGATCGTCAACCCGGGTCTGTCGTTGCCACGGGCGATCGCGTCGAACCAGTCGATGGCCCAGTTGAAACGGTCCCCGACGTCGGGGAAGCTGAACGCCTCCGCCGCCGCCTGCGGGTCTTCACGCAGGTCCAGCAGCTGGTCCCGGGAGGCCCGGTAACGATCGGTCACGGTGTCGGCAGCAGCACTACTGGAGGTCATGGTCCGACTCTGCCACGCAACTGCTCTTTCGTCAGGCGTCCACCTGGTCTTCGTCAAGCGCCGGGCAGGTCTTTCGTCAGGCGCCGGGCAGGTCGTGGGGTGGCCGGCGACGCTCCTCCGCCAACTCGGGGCGGTCACGGGGACGGCGCTCCGGGCTCGGCGGCATACCTTCTGGGTCGTGCGCCCACTCGTCGTCGCCGTAACCCGAGCGACCGTGCGCGGCCCGCCCGTCGGCCACCATCCGCCGGCGGTTGTCGTCCTCGTCGATGAGACGGTTGATGATCTGCTGGACCTCGTTGCTGTGCGGGATGTTCTGCAGCGCCTCATCGGGGCTGTCGCCGGCCGACTCGATCCGCAGGGACCCGGAGTTGATGATCCGGTCGAGCAGGGTCTGCGCGAAGGACACGTCGGTGATCTTGGACAGCGTGATGTCCTTGCCGGACTTGCTGAGGATCCCGCGGCGCACCATGACGCGGTGGGAGGTGATGACGTAGTGGGTCGTGCGCCAGCGCAGGAACGGCTTGACGACGAGGAAGAGTGCCAGCAGGACCAGGACGACGACAACGACCCACTGGATCCGGTTGCCGGTGGTGTCGTCGGGCGTGAGCCAGGCAACGACGATCGCCCCCACCAGCAACACGAGTCCGACGAGGGTCGGGCCGGCCACCGTGAGCCAGTGCGGATGAATGCTTCGTTCGACCTTCTCGCCCTGGGCGAGCACGTTCTCCGGGAAGCCCACGGTTCCTCCTGTTGCGCTCAGTCGCGGCGCACGGCGACGCCCGCAGCCTTGGTCCGGCCCCAGCGTAATGGCACCCGAGCCGACTCGCTGGAGACCCTCCTGGGAAAGCACTCCCGTGAATCACCTCGGTGGGCCCAGCGTTCGGCTGGTCGGGTTGCGCCGCCTTCTTCGAACGTTCCGGTGGCGACGGGTGGCTCCCCGCCCTACTCTCGAAAGGTGACGCATCCGGCTGTCGCGGACGTCGTCGTTCTTGCAGTGCCTTCCGGGCTGACGACGAAGCCAGCCCCCCTCCTGAGGAGAGCGCCATGAACCGCATCGCCAGCCGCCGTCGAATCGTCGCGGCCACCATCTCTCTGGCCACCGCGACCGCCGCTGCTGCGGCCCTCGGAGTGCCCGCCGCAGCCGCGGCCACGTCCACCGACTACGTCGCGCTCGGCGACTCGTACTCATCCGGCACCGGGACGCGCAGCTACCTCAACGACGGCACGTCGTGCCAACGCTCGCTCTATGCCTATCCGGCCCTCGACGCGGGCGCGCTGGGACTCTCACTCACCTTCCGCGCCTGCTCGGGCGCGACGGTGGCTGACGTGACGAGCGCCCAACTCTCCGCCCTCACCACCTCAACGGACTACGTGACGATCTCGGTGGGCGGCAACGACGCCGGCTTCGCCAGTGTCCTGACCACCTGCGCGCTGCCCGGTTGGATGAGCAACTGCAACCGTGCGGTCGATGGCGCCCAGAACATCATCAACAACACCCTGCCGGGGCGGCTCGCGACCCTCTACTCGTCGATCGCGTCCAAGGCACCGAACGCACAGGTCATCGTCGTCGGCTACCCCCGCATCTTCAACGGCCAGGACTGCAATGCCCTGACCTGGTTCTCCTCATCGGAGGAGACCCGCCTCAACGCGACCGCCGACCTGCTCAACGCGAAGACCGCGTCGGCGGCTGCCGCCAAGGGCTTCACCTTCGTCAACCCGACGTCGAGCTTCATCGGCCACGCCGTCTGCGACCGAACCGAGTGGATCAACGGGCTGTCCAACCCCATCACCGAGAGCTACCACCCCAACCGGACCGGGCAGGCGAGCGGCTACGCGGCCCTCACCAAGCCGGAGTTCAGCGTCCCCGTCAGTCAGGCCGCCAAGGCCAAGAAGATCTCGGCGGCCTCGCTCGCCAAGAGCGCAGCCCAGTACCGGTCCCTCGACGCAGCGATCACCCCGAAGGAGTTCATCGCTCCCGACCTGAGCACCCCGGCGGCCAAGGCCGCCGCCAAGGCCGCGGGGGTCGACCTCAACAGTCGGGCCAGCATCGACCGGGCCGACCGGCTCGCCACGGCCGCGCAGGACCGCGCGCAGGTGTTCGCACGCTGACCGGCAGCAATCGGCCCAACACAGGGTGACGCCGGGACCTAGTCTGGGGCCGTGCGCTACGACGACGTCATCATCGGGGCCGGACACAACGGGCTCACCGCCGCGGCCTACCTGGCCCGCGCCGGCCGCACGGTCCTGGTCCTCGAGCGGTCCGACCACGTCGGCGGCGCCGCCGTCTCCGATCGGACGTTCGAGGGGGTCGACGCACGCCTGTCGCGCTACTCCTACCTCGTCTCTCTGCTGCCCCGACAGATCCTCACCGATCTCGACCTCGACCTGCGCCTCATCCGACGCCGCTACTCCTCCTACACCCCGCTCCCGGCGGACCCGTCCCGCGGCCTGCTC
>JBDTAU010000463.1:0-3666 GCA_039924465.1 Dermatophilaceae bacterium | reverse complement strand
GTCGCAGTTCGCCGAGACGGACAGCTCGTGGCCACGTGAACGGAGCTCGTCGGCCACTGCCAGGTGCGGCTGGACATCCCCTCGGGTCCCGTGGCAGAGCAGTGCGATCTTCACTGTCTTCCCCTTCCAGTGGTCGGACGCCGAGACGGTAGGAGTCCCGTGGAGTGGTGGGCTTTGACGTCATCGATCCCTACCGGCCACCCTCGGTGAGGGCGACGGTTTCAGTGTCGTCCTTGGGGCCGATTTTGGCCATAGATTCTTCGGATGGGTGGCGGCGTTCGTCGGTGACCCACTCGTCGTGGGTGTCGGCCAGGACGGCGCCGATGAGGCGGATGGACAGCGGCCTCGTTGGGGAAGATGCCCACGACGCGGGAGCGGCGTTTGATCTCCTTGTTGAGCCGCCCCAGGGGGTCGGTGGACCAGATCTTGCGCCAGTGCTCGCGGGGAAGGCGGCGAACGCGAGGACCTCGGCCTTGGCGTCGTCCATCAGCGGACCGATCTTGGGGTAGCGCGCGGCTAGCTCGTCGCCCACCTTGTTCCCACTGCTTGCTCATCGGGGCGAGCTTGTGTTGGGCGAAGATTGCCTTCTGGCTCCTTGTTGGTCTGCTGATGCTGTGGCTGGTGCTCAAACGTAGAAGCCGACTGGCTCGGGCGTTCGTAGCGGTCACGGCGCTCTTGGGAGCGACCCTCTTCACAGTGGCCCCGCTCACCTCCTCAGGTCGGGCGACAGGTGCCGCGTTGCTGGTTGCGCTCTACGTAGGGCAGGCGGTCCCCGGCCCACCGCTCTCCGCAGGCACATGGGGAAATGATCACCAGCACCCCAATCAGTCAACGTGCCACTCGAGCGGTTCGGCCGCGTCCTGATGATGGGGGGCGACAACTGCTTGGTCCGCCAACGCAGTGAACACACGCCCCACGATCCGCAGGTAGGTCCGTAGGTAGTGCTGGGCCTTCTCCCGCAGGGTGTCGACGGACAGATGGGCGCCTGCCGGTGGGACGTGGATGTCAATCGGAGTGCAGCCCTGGTCGCGCCTGCGCGGGAGTCCGGCCGCCGCGGAGGGGTACAGCGCCGCCAGGGCATGAGAGCGGGTGCAGGTGAGCCCCTGCACGGAGGTGCCCGCGGCCACCGCGGTCCAGACCGGGAAGCCGCTCGGGGTGGTCAGGGCCTGGATGTTCCCACCCTGAAAGTGGTGCTCTCCGGAGCACCTGAGGTCATCTCCGGCCGCACGTGCAGCAACTTTCGTGCGGGCGTGGCTGACCTCGATCAGAGTGCCGTCCAGGCTCACGAACGCCCAGGAAGCGCTTTCCCCGTTCTGAAATGCCATTGTCTGCCCAGTCCACTCATCATGAGGAGGAGGGCTACCAAGGTCTGGAGCAGCGCCATAATGAAGTGCTCAACACAACCAGGATCTGGGGCCGCGACTCCCTCAAGGCTAGTGGCAGCCATCACAACGGACAAGGCCACGGGCCCGCGTTGCGTCATCCCTCAGGCCCCGACATAGGCCGCCAGGTGCTCGCCGGTGAGGGTCGATCTGGCGGCGACCAGGTCCGTCGGTGGACCCTCGAAGACGATCCGACCGCCGTCGTGCCCGGCGCCCGGGCCCAGGTCGATGATCCAATCAGCGTGCGCCATCACCGCCTGATGGTGCTCGATCACGATGACCGACTTCCCTGAGTCGACGAGCCGGTCGAGCAGGCCGAGCAGTTGCTCGACGTCGGCCAGGTGCAGGCCCGTGGTCGGCTCGTCGAGGATGTAGATGCTGCCCTTCTCCCCCATGTGGGTGGCCAACTTGAGGCGTTGTCGCTCGCCGCCGGAGAGCGTCGTGAGCGGCTGACCGAGGCTGAGGTAGCCCAGGCCGACGTCGGCGAGCCTGGTGAGGATGGTGTGGGCGGGCGGTGTGCGTGCCTCGCTAGCGCCGAAGAACTCCTCGGCCTCATCCACTGACATCGCAAGCACTTCGCTGATGTCGCAGCCGCCGAGATGGTAGTCCAGCACCGCCGCCTGGAACCTCTTCCCCTCGCACTCCTCACAGCGGGTGGCGACGCCGGCCATCATCGCCAGGTCGGTGTAGATGACACCGGCGCCGTTGCAGGTGGGGCACGCGCCCTCGGAGTTGGCACTGAACAGGGCCGGCTTCACGCCGTTGGCCTTGGCAAACGCCTTCCGGATCGGATCGAGCAGACCGGTATAGGTGGCCGGATTGCTCCGTCGTGAGCCGCGGATCGCGCCCTGACCGATCGACACCACCGCGGCGTCGGAGGGAATGGATCCGTTGACGAGGGAACTCTTGCCGGATCCCGCGACCCCGGTGATGGCGACGAGCAGGCCGAGCGGGATGTCGACGTCGACGTTGCGCAGGTTGTGCGTCGTGGCGCCGCGGACCTCCAGGGCGCCCGTCGGCTGCCGGACCGTCTCCTTGAGCTTCGCCCGATCATCGAAGTGGCGACCGGTGAGGGTGTCGCTGGAGCGCAGCCCCTCGACGGTGCCCTCGAAGCAGAGCTGGCCGCCGGCACTTCCCGCCCCCGGCCCGAGGTCGACGACGTGGTCGGCGATCGCGATGGCCTCGGGCTTGTGTTCCACCACCAGCACCGTGTTGCCCTTGTCCCGCAACTGGAGCAGGAGCTGGTTCATCCGCTGGATGTCATGGGGGTGCAGGCCGATGGTCGGCTCGTCGAAGACGTAGGTGACATCAGTCAACGATGACCCGAGGTGCCGGATCATCTTGGTCCGCTGGGCCTCCCCGCCCGAGAGAGTTCCCGAGGGTCGGTCGAGGCTCAGGTAGCCGAGCCCGATCTCCACGAATGAGTCGAGGGTCTCCCCCAGCGCCGTCAGCAACGGTGCCACGGACGGCTCATCGAGACCTCGCACCCACTGGGCCAGGTCACTGATCTGCATCGCACACGCCTCGGCGATGTTGACCTCGTTGATCTTCGAGGACCTGGCCCCCTCGCTGAGCCGGGTGCCGTCACACTCGGGACAGCTGGTGAACGTCACGGCCCGCTCCACGAAGGCGCGGATGTGCGGTTGCAGGGCACTCACGTCCTTGGACAGGAAGGACTTCTGGATCTTCGGGATCAGGCCCTCATACGTCAGGTTGATCCCGTCGACCTTGATCTTGGTCGGCTCCCTGTGGAGCAGGTCGTTCAGTTCCTTCTTGGTGTACGTGCGGATCGGCTTGTCCGGGTCGAAGAAGCCACAACCGCGGTAGATCCGGCCGTACCACCCATCGATGCTGTAGCCGGGGATCGTGAGGGCACCCTCGTTGAGTGACTTGCTGTCGTCATAGAGCGCCGACAGGTCGAAGTCGGTGACGCGACCCAGTCCCTCACAGCGGGGGCACATGCCACCGGTGATGGTGAAGCTGCGCCTTTCCTTCACGGTCTTGCCGCCCCGTTCGAGTGAGACGGCGCCGGCTCCACTGATCGAGGCCACGTTGAACGAGAACGCCTGGGAGGAGCCGACGTGCGGCCTCCCGATCCGGCTGAAGAGGATCCGCAGCATCGCGTTGGCGTCAGTGGCGGTGCCGACGGTCGATCGGGGGTTGGCGCCCATCCGCTCCTGATCGACGATGATGGCCGTCGTCAGCCCCTCGAGGACATCCACGTCGGGACGCGCCAGGGTCGGCATGAAGCCCTGCACGAAGGTGCTGTAGGTCTCGTTGATCA
>JBDTAU010000462.1:0-3770 GCA_039924465.1 Dermatophilaceae bacterium | reverse complement strand
GATCTGCGCGGGCAGGTTGGAGCCGGTGTTGCGCTCGTCCCACGTCGTCAGCGGCGCCATCTGCGAGTAGCGCAGGTTGAGGCGGGTGTAGGCGTCGTAGACGCCGCGGGAGATGGCCTCCTCGTCGGCGCCGGCCGTCAGGACGTGCTGGCCGCGCTTGCCCATGACGATCGCGGTCCCGGTGTCCTGGCACATCGGCAGCACGCCACCGGAGGCGATGTTGGCGTTCTTGAGCAGGTCGAGGGCCACGAACTTGTCGTTGTTGCTCGCCTCCGGATCGTCCAGGATGGTGCGCAACTGCTGCAGGTGCGCCGGGCGCAGGTAGTGGGCGATGTCGTGCATCGCGGTCTCGGTCAGCAGCCGCAGCGCCTCCGGGTCGATCTCGAGGAAGGTGCGCCCGTCGGGCCCGTCGACGGCGCGGACGCCGTCGGTCGTCAGCAGGCGGTACGGGGTGTCGTCTGCGCCGATCGGCAGCAGGTCCTCGTAGGCGAAGTCGACCACAGCGGGCTCCTTGCGATCTGGGTGGGCTGGGAGTGCGCAGTTCGTATGCCGCTGAGCTCGGCGGCATACGAACGTCCCCTCCCAGCGTAGTGACTGCCGAGAGGGGACGTTCGATCAGGTCGGCCCAGGGTGGCGGGCTCCGGGCTCAGCCCTTGACGGCACCCGAGGTCATGCCGCGGACCATGAACCGTTGCAGCGATATGAAGACGATCATCGGGACGATGATCGAGATGAAGGCCCCGGCGGTCAGCAACTCCTGACCTTGGCCCTGCGCGCCGAGCAACTGCTGCAACTTGACGATGACGGTCGTGTTGCTGCTGCTGAGGAACAGCTTGGCGATGAGCAGGTCGTTCCAGACCCAGAGGAACTGGAGGGTGGCGAACGCGGCGATCGCCGGGATCGACATGGGAGCCACGAGCTTCCAGAAGGTCTGGTAGTGGCTGCAGCCATCGATCTTGGCCGACTCGACGATGCTGCGCGGCAGGGTGCTCATGTAGTTCCGCAGCATGTAGATGCACAAGGGCATGCCGAATCCGGTGTGGAGCAACCAGACGGCCAGGTACTGCCCGGAGATGCCGAGCCCCCTCGGGCCCAGGATGTCGAGCAGGGGCTGGAAGGCCACCTGGATCGGCACGACCATGACTCCGATGATGAGCAGGAAGAAGAACTCCTTGAAGCGGAAGTTCATGAACGTGAACGCGTACGCCGCGAACGCCGCGAACATGATCGGGATGATCGTGGCGGGGATCGCGATGACGATGCTGTTGATGAAGCCCGCCCCGAAGTCCTGGCCCGACCAGACCCCGGCGTAGTTGCTCGTGGTCCAGTCCGACCCGAACGGGTTGAACAGTGCACTCCACCAACCAGAGCTCTGGGCGGCTTCGCGACTGCGGAACGACGTGACGAGCAACCCGACGGTCGGGACCGTCCACAGCAGCGCGAGGATCGTCATCGTGACGATCGAGAAGGTACTCCTCGGGCGTCCGTCCTTCATGAGTTTGCGGCTCATCGTCCAGCCTCCTCGTCGCGGAAGTGCTTGATCTGATACCAGATGAGCGGGATCACCGCGATGAGCAGGACGACGACGATCGCCGTGGCCTGCCCGGCCTCGCTCGCCGCGAACAACTTGTTGAAGAAGAGGTTCGCGATGACGTCCGTGCCGTAGGCGCCGTTGGTCGTGACATAGACGATGTCGAAGACCTTGAGCACGAGGATGAACACGGTGACGAAGACGGTGATGATGGTGCCCTTGATCTGGGGGATGATCACCTGCACGAAGATCTGGAACTCGCCGGCACCGTCGATGCGGGCCGCTTCGATGGTGTCCTCAGGCACCCCCTTGATGGCCGAGCTGAGCAGCACCATCGCGAAGCCGACCTGCAGCCAGATGAGGATCACCATGAGCAGGATCGAGTTGAGCTTCGCGGTGTCCAACTGCAGCCAGACCTGCGGGCTGCCTCCGAGGCCGGTCCAGACGGCGTTGAGCAGGCCGGTCTGGGCCTGTCCGGGGTTGTTGTAGGCGTAGATCAGACCCCAGATCGCTGAGGCGCCCACGAACGAGATCGCCATCGGCAGGAAGATCAGGCTCTTGGCGGCCTTCTCTCCGGTGGCCGACAGCTTGTCGGAGAGGACCGCGACGATCACGCCGAAGCCCACGACGACGACTGGGACGATGAGCAGCCACAGGATGTTGTTGACGATCGAGACCCAGAAGGCGTTGTCGGAGAAGATCGCTCGGTAGTTCGCCAACCCGACGTAGGCCGTGCTGTCCTTGTTGGCGAACGAGTAGTTCACCGTCTGGAACGTCGGGTAGATGAGCATGAGCGTGACGAGTCCGAGCCCCGGGATGAGGAAGGCGTAGGGGATGACGCCCTCGGACAGCCGGTTCGGGAGCCCCTCGACGAACATGTTGAGGAAGTAGAAGAGCACGCCGGCCCCGCCCACACCTCCGATGATCGCCAGGATTCCGATGACGATCTTGCTTCCGAACCACCCCGGGTAGTACCCGAAGGCGAGGAAGAGGTTGGCGAGGGCCCACACCACGACGGCCATGCCGATCAGGCCGATGAGGACCTTCGTGGGGTTGAGCCGGAGGCTGGCCTCCGGGTCGGGCTCCTTGGCCCGCTCCCTGACGACGGTTGCAGTTTCGGTGCTCATGACTTCGGCCAGGACGCTTCGATGTTGTCAGCCGTCTGCTGGGACGACTGGCCGTTCTGCCACTTGACCATCTCGGTCCAGAACGTGCCGGACCCGACTGCCTTGGGCATGACATCCGACCCGTCGAAGACGATCGTGTCGGCGTCGTTGGCCAACGTGGCGATCTGCTTGGTCATCTTGTCGGGGTAGTTGGCCATGTCGAAGGTCTTGTGCGGCGAGAGCCAACCGCCGGCCTTCGCCCACGGTGCGCCGAACTTGTCGGACGTGAGGAACTCCATGACCTTCTTGGAGTCCGCGTCATTACCGTTGAAGAGTGCGGCGATGTCACCACCGCCGAGGAGGGCGTTCCCCTTGTAGCCGCCTTCGAAGGGCGGTGCCAGGAAGATCCCCACCTCGGTGTCGAGGTTCTTGGCGATCTCAGGGGGGAAGAACGAGACCGCGAAGTTGCCCTGCTTCATCAGCATGCACTGGGGCGGGGACTTGAAGGCGGGGGTCATGGCGTTGGCGAACGGCGTGCTGAGGATGCCCTTGGTCCCACCGAGGACCTGCCCGTCCGTCTTGGAGATCTTGGCGAACTCGTCGAAGGCCTTGACGATCTTCGGGTCATTGAACGGGATGCGGTGGTAGATCCAGTCGGCGTAGACGTCGGGTCCGTACATCTTGAGGACCAGTTCCTCGATCCAGTCCGTACCGACCCAGCCGGTGGCCTGGGCCGATTCCCACCCCATGCACCACGGTGCGATGCCCGCGGCCTTGATCTTGCCGGCGACTTTGGTGGTCAGGTCCTGCCACGAGGTCGGCTTGGTCGAGTACCCGGCAGCGTCATACGCGTTCTTCGGATACCAGATGAGGCTCTTGACCGCGTTGCGCATCGGCGCCCCGTAGACCCGGCCCTTGTAGCGCGCAGCAGCGAGCAGGCCCGGCAGGAGGGTCGAGTCGAGCTTGTCGTAGTCGAGGTAGGTGTCGATCGGGTTGACCTTGCCCTGGGCTGCGAACTCGAGCAGGCCGCCGGGCTGCGGGAACAGGGCGATGTCGGGGGAGTCTCCCGAGTTGACCTTCTGCTTCACGGTCGTGGTGAAATCCTGGTCCGCCGTGTACTCGATCTTGATCCC
>JBDTAU010000461.1:0-6336 GCA_039924465.1 Dermatophilaceae bacterium | reverse complement strand
GTCCGGTTCCAACTCAGCGCGCCGGAGACGACCTCGCGTCCCGCCGCGGACGCACGGGCCACGTGGGGCGAATGCCGACCCCTGATCTTGGGATGGTGGGCCACCGTCCCGATTATCACACCGGACTCGTTGCGGGTCAGCCACGACGCTCGCCCATTCGGGCCCCGATCGCGCCGGGCCACCCGAGGCCACTCTCGTGGCCCCACCCCGACGTGAATTCGCCCGACAGACGGACGGGAGTGAGCGGCATACGGCCATTGGTGGCTAGGCTCACACCGTCGAGCCAGTGCAGCCACGACCCCACAGCCCGCCCACTGACCGAAAGATTGTGCCCACATGCGCATCGGGATTCTCACCGGAGGCGGAGACTGCCCCGGCCTCAACGCCGTCATCCGCGCTGCCGTCCGCGCCTGCGAGGTCACCTACGACAGCACCGTCATCGGCTTCCGCAACGCCTGGCGTGGCGTCATGGACAACGACTACGAAGTGCTCGACGTCGACCGGTGCCGCGGCATCCTCCCCCTCGGCGGCACCATCCTCGGCACCAGCCGCGACCAGCCGTTCGCCCACGAGGACGGCCTCAAGAAGGTCCGCAAGGCCTACGACCGACACGGCCTCGACGCGATCCTCGCGGTCGGCGGCGACGGGTCGATGGCCGTGGTCAACGAGTTGCACCGCAACGGGTTCCCGGTGATCGGGGTCCCCAAGACCATCGACAACGACATCTCGCTGACGGAGATGACGTTCGGCTTCCAGACGGCAGTGCAGATCTGCACGGACGCGATCGACCGGCTGCACACGACCGCCGAATCACACCACCGCGTCCTGGTCGTGGAGGTGATGGGCCGCCACGTCGGGCACATCGCCATCTGGTCCGGGATCGCGGGCGGGGCTGCCATCACGATCGTCCCGGAGGAGCCCTTCGACATCGAGGAGGTCTGCGAGCGGATCGTGCACCGACACCGCAAGGGACGCTTCGCGACCATCATCGTCGTCGCTGAAGGCGCTCTGCCCAAGGCGGGCACCTTCACGATGCCCGAGCCCGAGATCGACCGCTACGGGCACCAGGTCCTCGGCGGGATCGGCTCGATCCTGGCCCGCGAGATCCAGGGTCGCACGGGCATCGAGACGCGGATGACCGCGCTCGGACACATCCAGCGCGGCGGTTCGCCGGTCGCGTTCGACCGCGTCCTCGGCACCCGGTTCGGGGTGGCTGCCGTCGAGGCGGCGCTCGAGAGCGAATGGGGCCAGATGGTCGCCCTGCAGCAGGGCAAGATCGTCCGGGTGCCGGTCGCGGAGGCCATCGGTCAGCTCAAGACCGTGGACGACGAGTTGCTGCGGATCAACAGGATGTTTCAGCCGCGGATCCCCGGCGACGAGCACCCGGGGCTGCCGTCTGTTGACGTGAAAGACTGACCCGATGGTGATGGACTTCGCGATCAAGACCGCTATCAACGGCGCCGCCCTGTGGATCGCGGCGTGGCTCGTGCCGGGGATCACCTTCGGCGCGAACCCCGACAACTGGGCCGTGGTGCGGACCGTCGTCATCGTGGCGCTGATCTTCGGGATCATCAACGCCTTCGTGCGGCCGCTGGCAAAGTTGCTGTCCCTGCCCTTCATCATCCTGACGCTGGGCCTGTTCGTCTTCATCGTCAACGCGCTGATGCTGCAGTTGACCTCGTGGGTGGCCGACAAGTTCGGCCTGGCCTTCCACGTCGACGCGTTCTTCTGGGATGCCGTGATCGGGTCGCTGGTCATCACCTTCGTCTCGATGATCCTCGGCTTCTTCAACCCCCAGGACTGAACTGCCCCTGCCGTATGCCGCTGGGCCCCTTCCCGGGCCACGCTCAGGTTCGCGGCGCTCAGGTTGCCGGCGCTCAGGGGGGCGGCGCTCGGGTGGGCGGCGCTCGGCGGCCCGCTCAACGGCATACGGCCGGGCTGAAGCTTTTGAGGCGGCCCGTCCGGGGGGTCTGCCTGGGACTGTCAGTGGGGGGACCTACGGTCGGGGTATGCGATTGCTGCACACCTCCGACTGGCACCTCGGGCGCACGCTCCACGGCGTGAACCTCCACGAGGCGCAGTCCGTCGTGCTCGAACGCATCTGCGAGCTCGTCGAGAGCCCACCCGACGGGGTGCCGATCGACGCGGTCCTGCTCGCCGGCGACGTCTATGACCGCGGGGTGCCGCCCGTCGAGTCCGTGCGGCTCTTCGAGCGGACGCTGAGCCGACTCGCCGAGTCGACCACCGTCGTGGTCACCTCAGGCAACCACGACTCGGCGATCCGCCTCGGCTACGGCGCCGGGCTCTTCCGCGACAGCATCCGGATGATCACCGACCCGACGCGGCTTGCGGTGCCGGTGCTGCTCGAGGGCAGCGACGGTGTGCATGCGGCCATCTACGGCATCCCCTATCTCGACCCCGACCACGCGCGAGTTGTGCTGGCCGGGGGCGGGGAGGTGCTGCCGCGCTCACACCAGGCCGTCATCGGGGCGGCGTGTGACCGGATCCGTGACGACCTGGCCACACGATCCGGGGTGCGCAGCGTCGTGCTCGCCCATGCCTTCGTGGCCGGAGCCGAGGCGAGCGACTCAGAGCGCTCCATCGCGGTCGGCGGGGTCGACCGGGTGGCCGGGACCGTGTTCCACGGCGTCGACTACGTCGCGCTCGGGCACCTGCACGGACCCCAAGCACCCGAGGCTGCGGCGGACTCGCTCGTGCGCTACTGCGGCTCACCGCTGCGCTACTCCTTCTCGGAGCAGGACCACACCAAGGTCGTCCTGCTGGTCGACGTGCCCGATTCGGGTCCGGTCACGGCAACGCCCGTCGAGATCGTCCAGCCACGGCCGATGGCGACGCTCCGCGGGACCGTCGATGAGCTCATGGATGACCCGGTCCTGGCCGCGCACGAGGACAGCTGGGTCCGGATCACGGTGACCGACCGGGTCCGACCGGACTCGCTGATGGACCGGCTCAAGACGCGGTTCCCTCAGGTGCTGCAGGTCTTCCACGAGCCGGCCGGCGCCATCGACCGGGGCCGGGGCGGCACCACCGTCATCAGCGAGCGCGATCCCCGCGAGCTCGGGACCGACTTCATCGCCTACGTCACCAAGACCGAGCCAAGCAGGGGCGAGATCGAGGTCTTCGCGGCAGGCTATGAGGCAGCCCGGCTCGTCGAGCACCGCGACGAGTCCGAGGGGGTGGCCTGACATGCAGTTGCACCGCTTGGAGATGACCGCCATCGGCCCCTTCGCCGGGACCGAGGTGATCGACTTCGCGACGATCGGCCGGGGAGGGCTGTTCCTGCTCGAGGGGCCGACCGGCTCCGGCAAGTCGACGATCATCGACGCCATCACCTTCGCCCTCTACGGCAAGGTCGCTCAGGCCTCGGCCGATGCCGAGCGGATCCACTCACACCACGCCGACCCCCGGACCGTGCCGGTCGTGACGCTCCTCTTCGAGACCCAGTCCGGGATCTACCGCGTGCAGCGCACGCCCCGCTTCGAGCGGCCCAAGTCGCGCGGCACCGGCACCACCGTGGCCCAACCCAGCGTCAAGCTGTGGCGGATCAGCACCCCCGACGACCTCGTCGGCGGGGAGTTGCTCTCGACCAACATCGGCGACTGCGACGACGAGATCACCCGGGCGATCGGTCTGACCCGGGACCAGTTCGTCCAGACGGTCATCCTGCCGCAGGGTGAGTTCGCGACGTTCCTGCGGGCCAAGTCCGAGGACAAGGGCAAACTGCTCGAGAAGGTCTTCGGCACCGCCTTCTTCCGTCAGGTCCAGGACCAGATCGTCGAGATGGGACGGGCTGCCGCCACGCGACGGGCCAGCGCCATCGATGAGGTGCGGATCGCGGTCCGCGCGTTCGGCGTTGCGGCCAGCATCGACTCGGACGAGACCAACGTGTTGGTGGCCCTCGGTGAGACCGACCCGCCGGTCCTCGAGGCCGAGTTGGCGCAGATCGTCGACGAGCTGTCGACCCGTGAGAAGCACTCCCTCAAGGCGAGCCGCGAGGCCATCGAGTGGCACAAGCAGATGACCGACAACGTCGGGGCGGCCGTGCTGCGGATGCAACGCCGGCAGCGCCTCCTCGACCTGCAGCAGCGCGACGAAGACCTCGGCAAGCGGGCGGTCGAGTTCACCGCGCTGCGGGAGTCCATCACGCGGGCCCGTCAGGCCGGTCCTGTCGTCGGCGCGATGCGCACCCTGGCCAAGTCCGAGGCGGGGCTCAAGCGGGCGGAGGCCGCGCTGGCTGCGGCCCGGGCACGGGTCGAGCCGGCACTGCAGGACGTGGAGATCGCCGCCTTGCGTGAGGCTGCGACCACGATGCGCGAGGCCATCGGGAGCCTGGCCGGGCCGCTGGCCATCGAGTCCGGGCTCGGGGCCCAAGCGGCCGAGCGGGTGCGGCTGGCGGCTGAGACCGACACCAGCCGCACGAAGCAGGCGGCAACCACCGCCGAGCTGGCGACCCTTCCGCCGATGATCGAGGCCCAGGAGGCGGCGCTCACCGAGTCACGTCGGCTGCACGCCCTCCTCGAGAGCCGCACCGCCGAGGCGGAGCGGGCGGGGGCACGACTGACGGCGGCCACCGCGCATGCCGCTGCGCAGCGCCGGGTCGCGGGCACCACGTCGGCCGCTGCGGCCGCTCTCGAGGCGCTCCGGGCCGGGGAGCAGACCCTGGCCCGACTGCGGCAGGCTCGCATCGAGAACATCGCGGGCGAGCTCGGGCTCGCGCTCACCGACCATGAGCCGTGCCCCGTCTGCGGCTCGCTCGAGCACCCCTCGCCGGCGCGGCCAACGACCGACGCGGTCACGGCCGACCAGGTCACCGACGACGAGACGAGGGTCGAGGGCCTGCGAGCCGTCGCCCACGACCAAGCCGAGGCACTGACCGCTCTGCAGGCAGAGCTGCGCGAGCTGGCCACGGCCGCTGGAGGCCTCACCCCCGAGGCCGCCCAGGCCGCCGCCCAGGCCGCTCTGTCCGAGATGACGGCGTCGGTCACCGCTGCGGGGGACGTGCAGGCAGGTGGGGTCCGGCTGGCCGAGCTGCGCCGCCGCGAGGACGCCGTGGCCGCAGCGATCGCCGACGCCGGCGCTCGGCTCGCGCGGTTGGAGCAGGCCCTGAGCGATCTTGACTCCCGGATTGCCCAGGACACCGCCACCATCGAGGAGGCCCGGGCCGGCCATGAGTCGGTCGCAGCCCGAAAGGCGAGCCTGACCCGGGCGGTCGGCACCATCGACGAGCTCGTCATCGCCCGCGAGGCGCACCGCGTGGCCGCGGCCGCGGTCGCCGACGACACTGCGACCCGCGACGCGGACCTGGAGTTGGCGGGTTTCCGCACCGCGTCGGAGTGGCTGGCGGCCACCCAGACCCAGGAGTGGATCAACGACCGTGAGCGAGAGATCGCCAACTTCGAAAAGGCCTGCACCGAAGTCAAGGCCGGACTGTCCGGGCCTGAACTCGCGGATGTGCAACTCGATGCGCTCTTCGACGACATCGACGAGATGAAAGCACTCGAGAAGGCCACCAAGGCCAAACTCGTGCGAGCCACCAACGAGCACGGCAGCCTTCAGGAGCAGGTCAAGCAAGCCAAGGAACGGGTCCGCGGCATCACGGAGGCCCTCCAGCGCAACTCAGGAATCATCGTGGAGACGGCCGACGCGGTGCGAGTCGGGCAGCTCGTGGCGGGCAACGGTGACAACCAGCTCAACCTCGACCTGGCCAAGTACGTCCTCATCCGTCGGTTCGCCGAGGTGCTGACCGCTGCCAACACGGAGCTCGCCCGCTTCTCCGGCGGTCGCTACACCCTCGGTCACACCGATGCCAAGAAGGGCAACGCCAAGTCCGGCCTCGGGGTCCGGGTGCACGACATCCACACCAATCAGGTCCGTGAAGTCGGCACGTTGTCCGGCGGCGAGACCTTCTATGTCTCTCTCGCCCTCGCCCTCGCCCTCGCCGAGGTCGTCCGGGCCGAGTCCGGCGGTGTCGACCTGGGGACGCTGTTCGTCGACGAGGGCTTCGGCACCCTGGACCCCGAGGTCCTCGACGACGTCATGCTCGCGCTCGAGGGCCTGCGGGCCAGCGGTCGCACGGTCGGCATCGTCAGCCACGTCTCGGAGTTGAAGTCCCGCGTCGCGGACCGGATCGAGATCATCGTGAAGCCCGACCGGACCTCGACCCTGCGAGTGACCGCCTGAGCCACGACGCCACGGTCACCCCGACGCCACGGCCACCGCGGGCAGCGCGAGGAATGAGCGCGGTCTCGATCATCACGTCGACGCCAATCGTCAACCCCTGACCCCTGAGTCGAGTGGCCCCGTCACCCACAGGCC
>JBDTAU010000460.1:0-4223 GCA_039924465.1 Dermatophilaceae bacterium | reverse complement strand
GGCATACGGCACCTGCTGCCGTATGCCGCCGAGTCAGCCCGTCGAGGCAGCCGTGCCCTCAGGTTGGGGGTGGTGCCAGGTGGTCGGCGTGCGCGAGCAGGTCGGTCCGGAAGCGCTGGATCTCCGGGTCGGTGACGTGCTCGAGCAGGAGCCGCAGCAGGTCCGCCACGCTCTGGCGTTCGTGGCCGAGGTCAGCGTCCAGGACGGCGCGGAAGACGGACGCGATCGCGTTGCCCGGCCGAGCCTGCAGGACACTGTCGACCAGCGCTGCCGCCTCGTCGGGGCGGCCGGCGCTGCGCAGGGCCGAGGCGAGGTGCAACTGCGCCTGCTGCCGCCGGGGCGCCCTGAGGCCGGCCTCGAGGGCCCGCCCGTAGACCTCGATCGTCTCGTCCACCCGGCCGGCCTGCAGCAACGCCCCGGCGTACTCGAAGAGCAACCGTCCGTCGTTGGGGTGCTCCTGCACCCAGGCAGCAGCGGTGTCGACCCGGGCCCCGACCTCCTCGAGCTCCCACATCGCGGCGATCTCGTCCTCGAGCTCGTGCTCACCGCGGGCGGCCACGACCTTGCGGCGGATGGCCCGCGCGTCATCGACCTTCCCGTGGTGGGCCCGGATCCACGCGTCGACCTCGACCCGCTCGGCGTGACACATCAGGGCGATCGTGTCGCCGCCCGCAGCGTGCTGCAGCAGCACCAGCAGTGACTCGAGCTCACCGGTGAAGAGCGGCACGTCAAAGACCCCGACCCTGGCCAGGCCGTCCTCGAACAGCCCCACGAGCTCTTCGCTGGTGCGACCACGCAGGTAGCCCTCGATCACCTTGATGACGGTCTCGTCCGCTCCCCGACCGGCGATCTCTCCCATCGACACGATCGCCTCGTCGGCGCGGTCGCCCGCGCACCCGAGGGCCAACCGGACCGATCCACCCGGGGCAGTCAGGCCGCGGGCGACGTCGAGCAGCGCTTCGAGACCGGCCTCGTTGTGGGCCATGTCCATGATCACGGTCACCTTGCCGCCCTGCTCGAGCGGAACCGTATAGGTGTTGAGCCGTCCCCAGTTGTGCTCCGGGTCAGGGGCAAAGGTCCTCAGGCCCTCGACCACGGCGGCCCTCGGGATCCCGAGCGCGAGGGCTGCGGCCGCCCCGGCCAGGGCATTGGCGATGTTGTTGCGGGACAGTCCGCTCATGGTCATGGGGACGTCGACGATCTTGACGAGGCGGTCGGGGTCACCGTTGGGCGACAGGATGACGATGTCTCCCTCGAGGACGGTGATCCCGCGCCCACCGCTGTTGAGTGACTCCCAGAGCGCCGGTGAGTCGGGGTCGAGGGTGAAGGCCCAGGGCTTGGCCTTGATGCCGTAGCGCATCGCCCAGACGCGGGGGTCGTCGCCGTTGAGCACGACCCACCCGTCCCGCTTGGTCACGGTCGTGACGATCGCCTTGACCTCGGCGAGCTGGTCGAGCGTGTCGATCCCCTGCAGTCCGAGGTGGTCGGCGCTCACGTTGGTGACGACGCTGACGTCGTTGGAGGTCACCCCCATCCCCTTGAGCAACATCCCGCCTCGAGCGGTCTCGAGCAATCCGACCTCCAGGCCCTCGGTCTCGAGGACGGCACGGGCACCAGCCGGGCCGGAGTAGTCACCGGCCTCTGTCGTCTCACCCATGACGACGACACCGTCGGTGGAGCTCCAGGCCGTCGTCAGGCCCGCGGTCATGCACACGTGGGCCATCAGGCGGGTCGTCGTCGTCTTGCCGTTGGTGCCCGTGATCGAGGCGACCGGCACCGTGGGCTCGATGACGGTGGGCCGCGGTCCGTCCTCGGCCGTGCGGATGACGTCGGCCGCCGCCCCGAACACTGCTGGCACCTCGCGCCCACCGAGCAGCTCGGCCATGACCCACCCGAACTGTTCGCCGGCGACGCGGCCCCGGTTGCGACGCACCCAGGGAAAGGCGATCACGACATCCGCTGCGGTGGCCCCCGCCCGGACCCGCACCCCCAGCCGCCCAGCACCGACCTCGGCGCCCAACCTCCGCATGGCGGTGCGCACGACACGCATGACGAATCGCTGGCGCAGCGCCGTCCCGCGCTTGCCCGGGCGGGCATTGCGGATCCCGAGCCGCGTCGCCAGGGCGCTCGCCTCGGTCCGGGTCTGACCCAGGTAGCCCGGCAGGTGCAGGCTGACCTTGATCGCGGGCCGTGCGAAGTAGAGGTTCGGCCCGTCCAGGACCCGCACCTCGTCGACCCGGACCCCGGGTGCGGGCGCCTCATCGGCGGGCTCGAGCACGGTGTCTGGTTCGCGCTCCTGCACGGCGTCCGGCTGGCGCTCCTTCGGGGGGCTGGGGTGGCTACCGGCGTGAGGCATGGGAGGACTCTAGCGAGGCGAGCGACCTGACGCAGACGGCACGCTCCCCGAGACGATCACCGGAGGCGATCACCGGAGGCAGCGCGTCATTGCCCCATGGCGTGCACGCCACCGTCGACGTGCACGATCTCGCCGGTCGTCGCCGGGAACCAGTCGGACAGCAGCGCCACGCAGGCCTTGGCCGCGGGAATGGGATCGTTGACGTCCCAGCCCAGGGGGGCTCGCTCGTCCCAGACCTCCTCGAACTTCTCGAAGCCCGGGATCGACTTCGCGGCCGTGGTCCGGATCGGGCCGGCAGCGACGAGGTTGCACCGCACCCGCTGGGGGCCCAGGTCGCGGGCGAGGTAGCGCGAGGTCGACTCGAAAGCAGCCTTCGCGACCCCCATCCAGTCATAGACCGGCCACGCGAACTTCGCGTCGAAGGTCAACCCGACCACGCTGCCACCCTCGGTCATCAGCGGCAGCGCCGCAGCAGCGAGCGACTTGAGGCTGTAGGCCGAGATGTGCAGGGCGGTGGAGACGTCCTCCCAGCTGCCCTCCATGAAGTTGAAGGCCCCCTGCGGGGCGAAGCCGATCGAGTGCAGCACCCCGTCGAGGTGGTCGACGTGTTCCCGCATCCGCTCCGCGAGGCTGGCCAGGTCCTCGTCGCTCGCCACGTCGAGCTCGATGACCTCGGGTGTCTTCGGCAACCGCTTGGCGATCGTCCGGGTGATCTTCATCGTGCGGCCGAAGGAGGTCAGCACGACCTCGGCGCCTTCCTCCTGCGCGATCTTGGCCACGTGGAACGCGATCGAGCTGTCCATGAGGACACCGGTGATGAGCAGCTTCTTGCCTTCGAGGATTCCCATGTCTACAAACTTTCTGTGTGAGGAAGCGAGCACGCGTGGCGGAGCGGGCGGAGCGGCATACGGCAAGCGTGTCGTAGGCCGCTGGGCCGGGTCAGTGGCCCATGCCGAGTCCACCATCGACGGGGATGACGGCGCCGGTGATGTAGGCGGCCTCGTCACTGGCGATGAACCGGACGACGCCAGCCACCTCCTCGGGGGTCGCGAAGCGCCCTGCGGGGATGGTGGCGAGATAGGCCTTCTTCTGCTCGTCCGGCAACCCGGCCGTCATCTCGGTGTCGATGTAGCCGGGAGCGATGACGTTGGCGGTGATCCCGCGTCCGCCGATCTCGCGGGAGATCGAGCGGGCCAGACCGATCAGCCCCGACTTGGACGCCGCGTAGTTGGTCTGGCCCGGGGAGCCGAGCAGTCCGACGACGCTGGAGATCAGGATGATCCGGCCGCGGCGCTTGCGGATCATCCCCGTCGCCGCGCGACGGACACACCGGAAGGCGCCGGTGAGGTTGGTGTCGATGACTGCCTCGAAGTCGTCGTCGCTCATCCGCATCAGGAGGGTGTCCCGGGTGATGCCCGCATTGGCGACGAGGATCTGGACCGGCCCACCGAAGATCGTCTCGGCCTCGGTGAACGCGGCGTCGACCGAGGCTGACTCCGTCATCTCGCACCGCACGCCACGCAGGCCCTCCGGGGGCTCGCCCGAGCGGTGCGTGATCAGGACGTTGTCGCCGGCCTCGACGAAGGCCCGCGCGATGGCCAGACCGATCCCACGGTTGCCTCCGGTCACCAGTACGTTGCGCGACTCCGCCTCTGCCACCGTGCGCTCCTCGTCTCCCCGCCAGGCTGATCCTGGCCGCTGCGCTCGAACCTAACTGACTACCCGCGGGTAGGTTCTCCTGCCAGGACTTATGGTTGCACTGTGGGAGACAGCCAAGCGAAGCCGGTGGTGTACACCGTCACTTCGGCGACCTCGTCGCACTCCGCGAGCAAACAGCACCGCGAACGCCAGTACCTCACGATGATGG
>JBDTAU010000459.1:0-3706 GCA_039924465.1 Dermatophilaceae bacterium | reverse complement strand
CCGCCCTCAGGGGCGACTTGCTCGCCACGTCCGATAGCTCCCGGGCAGGCAGACAGCGCACGGCCGGTAGCCGGCGGCGACCGCAGTGGCCTCGTCCGCGAAGAAGACCCGGTGGGTCACGTAGCCGCCACCGGCGATGGCACGCAACGCCGCCGGGCAGTCGAGCCGACCGTAGCGGCGTCCCGTGCGGTGACCACCGAGCGTGCCGGGGGTGTTTGAGGTGTGCGGCCCACCGTCGGAGCCCAAGAGCGTGTACCGGCCGGACAGCTCGACCATGGCCCGTTTCGTCACACCAGCAGCGGGCAGGTCGGGATCCGGCCGGCCGGCCCGTGGCGGAGAAGCGTTCATCGCCCCATCCTCGGTCCTGGCGCTGGGGGTAGCGCACCCGTCCGGTGGATCGAGCTCTCAGGGCGCGACCCGCTGAGGCTCGCGAGTCTCGGTCACCAGACCCCACGACTCGGTCGGGCTGCGCCGGGCCGTGTGGGCGAGCGTGACGAAGGCCGCCACGTAGAACGCTCCCGCCACCAGGCCGGCGATCGGCGAAATGGCCGCGCCGACGAACTCCAGCACGATGAACGCGGCCAGCGCCGGAGCGACCCAGCGCGGCCCCAGTCGGACGCGCCAGATGCCGACGGTGAGCATGATCAGTCCGAGCACGGTGCCGAGGAGACCCATCAGGGAGAAGATGCCCGCGGGGCTGGACGCGAAGGCGTCCAGGACTGCGGCGTGCGTCGAATGGTGCGTCTGGTCGGCTGCCATCTGGATGGTGAGCAGCACGCTGCCTCCATGGACGGTGTGTCCGAAGGCACCCAACACCATCAGGGTCGCGCCGAGGTTGGACAGGGCCGGTGCCTGCTGCCGGAGGAGGTGCGCGAGGCCCAGGGCAGCGGGAATCATCGCCAACTGGGCCAGCAGGTAGGTGGTTGCCGAGAGCCAGGCCCGGTCCCCGGCGTCGGACATGGCCGCGAGGACCCCCGCTCCGGAGAAGGGCACCCCCATTCCCATGGCCGTGGCCATCAGGACGGCCGTCAGGGCCAGCCCAGCGCTGGCAACTGCTCGTCGGTAGGTGGCTGCGTTCCTCATGGTGCCGTCCCTTCTCACCGGTCGCTCATCGACCGCTGACTCGACGCTACGAGCGCGGCTTCGTCACCGTCATCGGCCGCCGGGGGGGGGAGCAACGTCATCCCAGGGATGACATGAGGGTCAACCTGAGAACGAGGACAGGCGAGGGTCGGAGCGCCTACGGTTCGATGCATGGACCCCACGCCCGGCGCCGATCAGCGGGTGGCCCTCGACGCCAGCCTGGCGGTCATCCTCGCCACCCTCGGCGTGGCGGAGGTCGTGGTGCCCTTTGCCACCGTGACCGGGAGCGGCTCCAGGGACCTGGCGGTGGTCCTGGTCCTCATCAGTTGCCTTCCGTTGGTGGCGCGTACTCGCTTCCCGTTGCCGGTCCTCGCCCTCACTACGGTCCCGTGGGCCGTGATGGCGCTCTTCACCGACGTCCCGGTGCTGCTCTGGGGTGGCCTGGCGCCGATGGCGGTCGCTACCTACTCGGTGGCCCGGCACGGTCGTGGCAGGGACGCGCAGCTCGGCCTGGCGCTCACGATCACGGCTCTCGCCCTCATGGCGGCCGGGACCGAGGCCCTCCAGTCTTTCGGTCAGCTCTTCTTCCCGTGCCTGGTGCTCCTGGCGGCCTGGGTTGCAGGGCGTTCGATCGAGCGCAAGCACCGGGTCGCGGTTGCCAGCCTGGCGCGGGCGGCCGGCGTGGCGGCCCGCAGCCGCGAGGACACCTTGTTGGCGATCGCGGAGGAACGGGCGCGGATCGCCCGTGAGTTGCATGACGTGGTGGCCCACGCCGTGACGGCGATGGTGGTGCAGGCGGGTGCGGCGGGACAAGTGATCGATGAAGACCCTGACTACGCCCGCGGTGCCCTCAACCGGATCCGGGAGACCGGCGCGCAGGCTCTGGAGGAGATGCGCCGCGTCGTGAGCGCGCTGCGTGATGCGGACGAGCAACCCTTGTTGACGCCCCAGCCCGGAGTGGCGGATCTCCCGGCGCTGGTTGCCTCGTCGGGCACGACCAGGACTCGGGTGCGTCTGGTCATCGAAGGGAGTCCACGGCCCCTGGCTACCGGCATGGGCCTCGCGGTCTACCGGATCGTCCAGGAGGCGCTCACCAACGTCCACCGGCACGCCCGGGCAACCGAGGTGACGGTCTCGCTCGCCTACGACCCTGAGGGGCTGCAGATCGAGGTGCATGACGATGGGGTGGGTCAGTCGGTGGGCACGTCGGGACACGGGCTGATCGGGATGCGCGAACGAGCCGCCGTGCACGGTGGCCGGGTGGAGTTCGCCTCGAGTGACGGCTTCCTGATCCGGGCTTGGCTGCCGCTGGGGGGAGAGGTGTGACCACGGTGCTGCTCGTTGATGACCAGGACCTGATCCGGACGGGCTTCCGGCTGATCCTGGAACGAGCCGGGATTGACGTCGTCGGTGAGGCTGCCAACGGGGCGCAGGCCATCGAACTGAGCCGCAGCCTGCGCCCGGACGTCGTCCTCATGGACATCCGTATGCCGGTGCTCGACGGTATCGAGGCGACCCGGCAGATCCTCGACGGGCCGGAGCCGTTGCCGCGGGTCCTGACGTTGACTACCTTCGACACCGATGAGTTCGTCTACGGCGCGATCCTCGCCGGGGCGAGCGGCTTCGCGCTCAAGGACTGCAGCCCGGAGGCCTTGGTGGCGGCGGTGCGAACGGTTGCGGCCGGAGAGACCATGCTCGCGCCCTCGCTGATCCGCCGGTTGCTGGAGCGTTTCGTCCGACGGCCGCCGGGAGATGCCCGGGCAACCGCCCTGGACGGGCTCACCGAGCGGGAGCGCGAGGTGGCGCAACTCGTGGGCCGTGGACTGTCCAACCGGGAGGTCGCCGCAGAGCTCTTCCTCAGCGAGGCGACCGTCAAGACCTACGTCTCCCGGCTCCTGACCAAGCTTGGACTGCGGGACCGGGTCCAGATCGCGGTCTTCGCCTACGAGACCGGTTTGATCCAGCCGGGCTCGACCACCTGACCCATGGTCAGGCTGCGCGCTCCAGGGCCAGCAGCGTCGTCTTGGCCTCGAGGCCGCCGAGGTAGCCACCGAGGCTGCCGTCGCTGCGCAGCACCCGGTGACACGGCACGACGACGGGCAAGGGGTTGGTGGCGCAGGCCGTGCCGACCGCCCGGGCCGCGGTGGGTCGCCCGACGAGGCCGGCGACCTGCGCATAGGTGAGCGTCGTGCCGTACTCGATGTGGGGCAGATACTGCTGGACGACCTGGCGGAATCCGCCCGACAGCGAGAAGTCCAGGGGGAGGTCGAAGGTGGTCCGGTGACCGGCGAAGTAGTCGTCCAACTCGCGGGCGGCGATGTCCAGTCGCCGGGGAGAGCGCAGGATCCGCACCCCGATCCGGTCGGCCAGTGCCGCGAGCACCCGGTCGTGGTCCTCGGTCTCGAAGGCGACCCGGACGAGGCCGTGGTCGGTGGCGGCGAGGAGCAGGGCACCGACGGGGCTGTCCACCGTGGTGTAGACGAGGTCGAGCAATGACTGGCGCACGGCAGCGGCCTCGAGTTGCTCGTGCAGGGCAGCCAGCCGCTCCGGGGTGGGGGTGGTCATCTCGGTCAGTGCGGCGAGCGTGCTGGCAGCGGTCGCCGTGGGTTCGGTTGCGGTGGGG
>JBDTAU010000458.1:0-2692 GCA_039924465.1 Dermatophilaceae bacterium | reverse complement strand
AAGCCGTCCAGCTCATCCTGCCCGCCATCCCCGCATCCAACCCCCGAGGCGTCACCGAGGAGAACCTCACCGCTCTGCTCGGTGCAGCCCACGCCGGAACCTCGCCAGGTGGCATGCGCTGATCCGGCCGTCGGAGCATCGTCGTGGTCATCGCCGGTCAGGCGCATCGAAACGTTCCACCAAGGGTTTTGACCGGGGCTTGCGGCCAGCCGGAGCTTGCCGACCACTTACACGAACCGGTGGATCGTGTCCGAGGTGTCGCGCCACGACTCAGAGTCCTTGTCTGGAAACGCTGCTGTGGGCTCGGTGGGGTCGCTCATCGACTGAACTGTGTTCCCTCTCTGCATTAGAACTCGTTCGGCGGAGACGGGCATCGGACGCGGTCCCGTGCTTCCAGCCGGGTATACCAGTCCCTCGACCGCACTCGGCTGCGGGGACAGTGGACATTTCTCCGACGATCGGCATACGCTCGAACTACAACTGTTGGAGGAGATCCGTCATGAGAGCAGCCCGCTACTACGACCGCAAGGACATTCGGATAGAAGACATTCCGGAGCCGGAGTTGAAGCCTGGAACCGTTGCGATCGACGTCGCCTGGAACGGGATCTGCGGCACGGATCTGCACGAGTACCTCGAAGGACCGATCTTCATCCCGCCTGCAGGCTCGCCGCATCCGATCTCCGGCGAAGAGGCACCGGTGACGTTGGGACATGAATTCTCGGGCACGGTCACCGCCCTCGGCGAGGGCGTCGACGACCTCCAGATCGGCGAGAGCGTCGTGGTGGAGCCGTACATCATCCGCGATGACGTCGAAGTGGGTCCGGGGCACTCCTACCAGCTCTCCGACGACATGAATTTCATCGGTCTTGGCGGCCGAGGCGGCGGCCTCGCGGAGAAGATCGTGGTGCAACGACGGTGGGTGCATCCGGTCGGCGATATCCCGTTGGATGAGGCGGCACTCATCGAACCGCTGTCCGTCGCACACCATGCATTCGTGCGCAGCGGCGCGAAAGCGGGAGATGTCGCTGTCGTCGGTGGGGCCGGCCCCATCGGCCTGCTGACCGCTGCCGTGCTGAAGGCGTACGGCTTGACCGTCTACATCTCCGAGCTCAGCGCGGCGCGCAAGAAGGCCGCCTTGGACACCGGGGTCGCCGACGAGGTGTTCGACCCCCGCGAGGTCGACGTCGCCGACAAGGTGCGTGAACTCACCGGGGCCGGTGCGGACGTCGGATTCGAGTGCAGTTCCGTCCCGGTGGTGCTCGACATGCTGATCGACGCCGTGCGCCCGGGGGCTGTCATCGTGAATGTTTCCATCTGGAGTTACAAGCCCGAAGTGGATATGCCAGCTCTGGTCCTCAAGGAGATCGACCTGAGGGGGACGATCGGTTACGCGAACGACCATCCCGCGGTGATCAAGCTGGTGCAGGAGGGCAAGGTCAGGCTCGCGCCGTTCATCACCGCGAGGATTCCGCTGGACGAGCTTGTGTCGGGCGGCTTCGACCAGCTCATCAACAACAATGAGGAGCACGTGAAGATCCTGGTGAATCCGAACGAATAGCCGCATCACATTTTCGGGCTTCCCGTGTGAGGCGACGGGTCTTGGTAGTGTGATCCTCAATCTCGGTCTGTCCTGAAGGAGTCTGTGTGGCAGCCCTCGACATCCTGGCGGACTCCCCCCTCCTGACGATCTTCCTTGTCGTTGCCCTCGGGACCGCGTTCGGCGCAATCCCGTTCGGGCCGCTGCGGTTCGGATCAGCGGGAGCCCTGTTCGTCGGATTGAGCCTCGGGGCAGTGGATCATCGGCTCGGGGAAGGACTCGCCCTCATCCAGACCCTGGGGCTCGCCCTCTTCGTCTACACGGTGGGTCTGGCAGCGGGCAGCACGTTCTTCCGGGACCTTCGCCGGCAACTGCCGTTGATGGTCGCAGCCGTGTTCACAATCCTCGTGGCGGGAACAGCAGCGGTCGGGATCGGGAGGCTCCTCGACCTGGGCGGGGCGCTCACGGCGGGCACGTTCGCGGGGGCGTTGACCTCGACTCCGGCCCTCGCCGCCGCAACAGCCGCCGCCGGCAGCTCCGAACCCGCAGTCGGGTATTCACTCGGCTACCCGATCGGAGTGACGGTCGCAATCCTGGCCGTCTCCGTCGTTGTCAACCGAACGTGGCCGGCGCGCCGTGACCCACAGCCGGCCGCGAGTCTCGGCTTGGACGCGTGCACCGCACTCGTGAAGACTCGGACACGGTTCGAGGATGTGCCCGGCTTCGCCGACCAGAGTGTTCTGATCTCGTATCTGGCCCGTGACGACCGCACTCGCGTGGCCACACCCGGCGAACAGCTCCAGCCCGGAGACCGTGTCGTGGTCGTCGGTCCGCGTGCGCGCGTCAACGAGGCAATAGCCCACCTGGGCGAACGAGTCACCGAACACCTCGCCGACGACCGCACCTCGGTCGACTTTCGGCGGTTCGTCGTATCCAGTCGACAGGTCGCCGGCCTCAGCGTCGCCGAGCTGGACATGCCCGGACGATTCGGAGGCGTGATCACCCGTGTTCGACGCGGGGACTTGGACCTTCTGGCACGGGACGATCTGACCCTCGACCTAGGCGACCGGGTTCTTGCCGTCGTGCCCGCGTTTGTAGCGCAGGACCAGATTGGCGCACGTGAGCTGGGCGTAGTGTTTTTTGTCTGGGTCAGCG
>JBDTAU010000457.1:0-7455 GCA_039924465.1 Dermatophilaceae bacterium | reverse complement strand
CTGCGACGAAGACCGGGGTGGTCCCGACGGTGGGCACGCGGATCAGGTCGACGCCGACCCGCTCGGCCGTTTCCAGGGCCTCGGTGTCCAGGTCATAGACCACCTCCATGTGGTCGGAGACGAAGCCGATCGGCGCCAGCACCACGGTCTCGATGCCGCTGGCGGCAAGTTCCTCGATGCGGTCGTTGACGTCCGGTTCGAGCCACGGCTGACTGGGAGGGCCCGATCGGGAGCAGAAGACCAACTCGCTCGTCAGGTCGCGGCCCAGGGCCTGGTTCGCCTGGTCCGTCAGGGCCGAGGCCAGGGCCAGGTGCTGACGCTGGTAGGCGTGGCCATCGCCGTCGCCCGGTCCGGACAACTCATTCATGGCATCGGGGATCGAGTGGGTGACGAACAGCAGGGCGATCGTGGCGTCGGGGGCCCCATCGAGCGGGCGCATCGAGGCCACCAGGTGCTCGAGGTTGGCCTGCTCGAAACCGGGGCGAGCGGCATACGGCCCGATCTTGTCGACCTCGATGTCGATGCCGTCCTCGGCGACCTTCGTCACGGCGTCCGCCAGGTTCTCGCGGTACTGCCGGCAGGAGGAGTAGCTGCTGTAGGCGCTGGTCGTGATCGCCACGAGCCGACGGTGGCCCGCAGCGTGCGCGGTCCGCAGAGCATCGTCGATGAAGGGCTCACTGTTGCGATTGCCCCACAGCACGGGGGTGTCGAGTCCCCGGGCGACCAGCTCAGCCTCCAGCGCGGCGATGAGGGCCCGGTTCTGGTCGTTGATGGGGCTGCGCCCGCCGAAGCGGTAGTAGTGCTCCCCCACCTGCTCGAGCCGCGCATCGGGGATGTCCTTGCCCGCTGTGACCCGGCGGAGGAAGGGCACCACCTCCTCCGGGGCCTCCGGTCCTCCGAAGCTGAGCAGGAGGATGGCGTCATAGGGTGCGAGGGAGTTGCTCATCTGGGGGACACGTCCTTGTTACGTCGTAGAAGCCCCGGCTGGAGTGGCTGGGGGGCGTTGAGATCGAGTCGGACCGCGAGCACGCGGACGCTGAAGATGAGGGCGACCGCTGACCAGAGCACCACGTCGGTGAGGCCACCGAGCTCGGCCGCGATGACCACGATGGTCGAGCCGACCAGGGCAGGGAGCGCGTAGAGCTCACGACGCCAGACCTCGGGGACCTGACCGGCGAGCACGTCGCGAATCACGCCCCCGCCGACGGCGGTGATCAGGCCGACGAGGACCGCGGCGGTCGGAGGGACGTCCGGGAAACTCACGGCCTTGAGGCTGCCCGACACGGCGAAGGCGGACAGTCCGACCGCGTCGAGGACGCGCACCAGGCGCGAGATCCGCTCCACCCCCGGCTGGTAGAGGAAGGTGACCAGGCCACCCAGACCCGCAGCCGTGAGCAGGCGCCAGTCGCTGATCCCCAAGACCGCCACGAGGCCGCCGGAGAGTGCGAACACGAACACGCCGACGAGATCGAGGGCGAGTTGCGCGGAGTGATACGGGATGAGCATGCCGAGTCAAACGGTATCGGCCCGGCGTGGGTGCTTTCACAGCACCCGGACCGGTGGCATGCTGAGGGCCGAATACAGGATGTTTGACGACCCCGGGAGACCCAGTCATGCAGGACCTCAGGCTCATCGGCGTCCACGAGGACGGGATGCACCTCATCCTTGGCGACGATGAGGGCCACCGCTACCGGGTCGAGCTCGATGAGCCGCTCCGGGCGGCCGCTCGACGCGACCGCGCCCGGATGGGGCAGCTGCAGATCGAGCTCGAGGGTGTGTTGCGTCCCCGGGACGTGCAGGCCATGATCCGTGCCGGCCTGAGCGCCGAGGAGGTCGCGGACCGCGCTGGGTGGACGGTCGAGAAGGTCCACCGTTATGAGGGCCCCATCCTCGCCGAGCGCGAGCACGTCGCCGGCCTCGCGCGGCAGGTCCGGCTCCGGTCGCGCACCGCAGCGCACGGGTCCAACCTCACCCTGGGCGCGAGGGTCACCGAGCGGCTCGGCTCCCGCGAGATCGATGCGGCAGGCTCTCGGTGGGACTCGCGGCGCGTCGACAAGGGACGCTGGACGGTCCTGGTCTACTTCAACGCCGGCGGTCGGGAGCGTCAGGCCGCGTGGGACTTCGACCCGCTGACCCACACCGTCATCGCGACCGACGACGAGGCGCGTTGGCTCAGCGAGGACGACGCCGAGACCACCGCTGGCCCGATCCCGGCACCCCATCTCGAGCCGCTGACCCGGCCGAGCCGCGTCTACGACGTGGAGGCCGAGGGCGGCGTGGGCGCTCCACGACGCCGCCGGTCCGAGGAGACGGTCGACCTCATGGCCGCCATGCGCGAGCGCAGTGCGCACCGGGGGCGTCGCCGCAGGCCGAAGGCGAGCGAGGCGCCCGGACTGGCTCATGCTCCCGAGGATGCCCTCCCCCTCGAGCAGCTGGCCCTGACTCCGGCGCAGGTCGGCCCACCGCCGGCCGCGCACCTGCACCCCGAAGACGATCCCGAGGCAACGCGCATCGAACCAGCGAGCGCCGAGGTTTCCATCCCCGAGGCTCCCACCCCCGAGGCGACCCAGGACCGCCCGACGCCCGTCTCGGCACCGCCGGCGGAGCGCGAGCAGCCCAATCCGCCCGGCGCGACGTCGGAGGCAGGAGAGGCAGGAGAGGACATCACCCCCGAACCGACGCCGGAGCCCGAGACCCTCCCCGAACCTTCACCAGAGCCGTCCCGAGAGCCAGCGGCGACTGACTCGGCCGTCCATGACGACCGGCCGGCGGCCACTGAGCCCACTGAGGCTGAGCCGGCGGCGACTGACGCGGCCGTCCCTGACGACCGGCCGGCGGCGACACCGGCGCTGCCTGGCATCGAGCCAGACACTGAACCGGACCATCAGCCGGAAGCCGACCCGGACACTCCGCCGGATGCTCAGCCCGCCGCCAAGCCGGCCGCGGCGCGCAGGTCGGGGCGACCCAGCGTGCCCAGCTGGGACGACATCATGTTCGGACGCAAGGGCGACTGACCCCAGCCACACCGCCCCAAGCCGTCCCACATCGTTCAGTCGGAGCCGCACCACATCGTTCAGTCGGACTGCGTGATGGGCAGCACCGGCACCGGGCAGGCCTCGAGATCGAACGGCAGCAGGTCGGGCGACAGGGCAGCGGCCCGCGCCGCGTGTGAGGTCATCCGCCGCATGTAGTGCCGGCGACAGAGCACCTCGTACTCGACGACACCGGTCGCGGCGGGGTTGGTGTCCCCCACGACGACCTGCTCGCCCTCGACGACCATCGCCCCGTCAACGACGCGCGCGTTCGTCGACGCCCTGCGCCCGCACCAGCACAGGGCCTCCACCTGCAGGGACTGCACGCGGTCCGCGAGCTCGATCAGCCGCTTGGACCCGGGGAAGAGCTCCGTGCGGAAGTCCGCTGTGATCCCGAAGGCGAAGACGTCGATCTCCATCTCGTCGACGAGCCGTGCGAGTTGCTCCACCTGCTCCCCGGTATAGAACTGGGCCTCGTCGGCGATCAGGTAGTCGACCCGCTGGCCCGCCGTCGCGCAGGCCACGATGGCCTCCCAAAAGTCGAGGTCGTCGGCTACCTCCAGCGCCGGCGTCGACAGGCCGAGCCTGGACGAGAGGACGTTGACTCCGCCTCGGTCCATCTTGGTGAAGATCAGTCCCACCCGACCGCGAGCCGCGTGGTTGTGGTCCATCTGCAACGCCAGGGTCGACTTGCCACAGTCCATGGTCCCGGAGAAGAAGACGAGCTCAGCCACGAGCCACCACCCTAGGGGCTGAGCGCACCCGCTGCCTCCGGCGCCTCACCGTGGAGGGATGGCGATCACGGGGATGGCGATCTCCGCGTCGCTGGTCGATCCGTGCAGCCCCAGCAGCCGGACCAGTTCAGGGCGCATCAGCCCGGAGTGGACCATGGCGAACGAGCCACGCATGTTGATGATGAGATCACCGATGCGGCCGGCGACGCCGTCCCGGACCGGGCCGAACCAGCCTGCGTCGATGGCCTCGTCCCGGGACATGATGGTGGCCCGTTTGCCCAGCCGTTGATGCCACGCCTCGCGGACAGCCGACGCGGCCCCCTTCTCCACGTGCAGCTGGAGGCTGCGCGACTCCCCCGCCAGGTGTCGCACCCCCGCCATGAGATCCGGCTCGTGGGCCAGGTCCAGCCGGTTGTCCAAGGGGATGTCGACCATGCCGTGGTCGGCCGTCACCACGATCGAGGTGCCGGCCGGCACCCGCTGCACCAGCTCCGCCAGGGCCCGGTCGATGGACTCCAGCTCGTCGCCCCACTGCCAGGACTGGCAGCCGTGCACGTGGCCGGTCTTGTCCAGGTCTCCCCAGTAGAGGTAGACCAACGCTCGCGGCGCACTCTGGATGGCCCGCACTGCGGCGGTCACTCGCTCGTCGAGGGTTTTGGCGGCAGTGAACACGCCACCGCGAAGCGCTGCGTTGGTCAGGCCCGAGCCATCGAAGTAGCGAGGCCCGATCCTGGTGACTCGAACTCCCGCATTCTCGGCGTGCTCGAAGACGGTGTCGCTGGGCTGCCACAGGACCGGATCGGGGCCGTCCTCCCAGGACAGCTCGTTGAGCAGGTGGTCCCGGTCCGGGTCGAGCACCTGGAAGCCGACGAGGCCGTGAGACCCCGGAGGCAGGCCGGTACCGAAGCTGCCCATCGACGTCGCGGTGGTCGTCGGGAACCCACACGGGATGCGCCGCGCCGCGGCCAGGTGCGTCCGCAGGAACGGCGCATGCCCCCCGCGCTGACGAAGCAGGTCGTAGCCGAGCCCGTCCACGAGCACCACGACGGTCCCCTTGGCCTCCGGGAGGTCGAGCAGGTCCTGGCCCGCGTAGCGCGCCACTCCGAGGCGATCGGCGACACCGGGCAGGACCGAGGCCAGCGACCCCGCGGCCCAGTCCGGAGGTGCCGGGATCGTCGCGGTCATGCGATCGACGACCCGAAGCGAGAGCCCCCAATGCGCGAGGACAGGTCTCGGGAGAAGGCCAGGGCCGCATTGACTGCTGCTTCACCATCGGCGGCTGCGCTGATCCGCAGGCTGATGTCGTCGGAGGCCAGTGTGCCCTCGAAGCCGTGGTCCGCCTCGCAGTCCGGGTCGGCGCACTGGGCCGGGAGCAGGTCGAGTCGGCTCACGGCGCCCCACCCGAGGGTCAGGGTGATGTCGCGGGAGTGCGTGCCCGGGGTGAAGGTCTCCGGGTCGGTCACGACGTGCGTGACCATGACGCCGCGGACGGCGGCCAACGGGATGGTCTCGGTCGTCGCTGTGGCGACCAACGGCTCCCCCGGTGCTGCGTAGTCGTCGGCATGAGCGATCACGAGGCGTCCCTGGGTGACGACGAGGACCGTGACGTGGCGCATGACGCTGTCCTGGTCGAAGGTCGTCTCCTGGTGCACGAGGTGAGCCACGACCTGGTCGCCGGCCACCGCGGACTCGACCACGTCACAGACCAGGGCCGGATAGTAGCCGGCATGGGTGATCGAACGAGTGAGTCCGTCGGGCAGGCTGGACCCGGTGTCCGGTGTAGCGCGTCGCATGGCCCCATCCTTGCACCCGTCCGATGGGGGCCGTCGAGACCGGTCGGTCGACCCACCTCAGCCGACCCTCGTCAGCCGGGCGCGATCAACCGGACTCAGGTCATCCGTCGGCTACCTGGGTCCGCCCTGGTCTGAGCCGGGCGGACCGTGATCTCGGCACCGAGCACGTCCACCCCGCCACTCCAGGCGTTGACCGGGTTCAGGTGCACCGACACCAGTTCCGGGTGGTCGTCGGCCAGCACGGACAGCCGCGACACCAGGTCGATGAGCGCTGCGCGGTGGACGGGCGCAGCCCCACGGTGCCCGGCCAGCAGCGGCGCCGCCTTGACCCCGTCGATCAGGTCGGTGACGTCGACGTCGTTCAGTGGGGGAATGCGGTGGGAGATGTCGCCCAGCAGCTCAGTGGGTGGTCCCGCGATCGAGAAACTGACCACCGGACCGAAGAGGGGGTCCTCGGTCGCCTCGAGCACGCAGGAGACACCGGGTGTCGCCATCCGCTGCACGAGGAACTCGTCGCGGGCGATGCTCCCGAGTCGGTCTGACAACGACGCGTAGGCCTCTCGGACGGCATCGGCGTCGGCGAGCTCGGCCCGCACCCCGATCAGACCCGGCTGGTGACGGACGACCGGGGATGCCGACTTGAGGATGACGGGGTAAGTCAGGCGCTCGGCGGCCGCCACCGCCGCGTCAGCCGAGGCCACGGGCGTCGCGGGCCAGAGTCGGATGCCGTATCCCACCAGCAGGACGGTGGCCTCGTCGCGGGTGAGCATCCGCCCTTCGGGGCTGCTGGCCAGCACCGCCTCGATGACCGCCTCTGCGTGCGATCGGTCGGTCCCCACCGGGGCCACCGGCTCCCCACGGTCACGGGATCGCCATTGGGCGTGACGGGTCACGGCGTTGAGAGCACGGATGGCGTCCTCTGGGAGCGGGTAGGAGGGGACGGATCGCCTGACCCCGTCCGGCTGCTCATAGGTGAGTCCGTCCTTGACCCCCCGCATGCCGAGGAAGGTGACGACGCAGGGCTTTTCATACTTGGCTGCGACCGTGCGGACCGCGACGGTGACGTCCTCGTCCAAGGTGACCAGCGGGGGGATGAAGCAGGCGATCACGCTGTCCACTGAGGGGTCGGCATACGCAGCATCGAGAGCCTCGGCGAACTCAGCGGCGGAGGCCATCGGCAGCAGTGACACCGGGCCGTGGGTGACCTCGAGTCCCCAGCTGAGGCAGGCCCCGGCGCTGAGTGCCCCGAGCGCATCCGAGTTGCCGACGATGGCGACCCGCTGACCTCGCGGCAGCGGCTGGTGCAGGGTCAGCTGCGCCACGTCGAAGAGCTGGTGGATGTTCTCGACCCGGATCACGCCGGCCTGCCGGAGCAGGGCGTCGAAGGCCTCCGGCGGGACATGCGTGGTGCGGGTCCGGTGCCCGGGGGGCGCCGCAAAGCTCGAGACCCCCGAGGAGACCGCGATGACGGGCTTGACCGTGGCCAACTGCCGGGCGATCCGGGAGAACTTGCGCGGGTTGCCCATCGACTCGAGGTAGAGCCCGACCGTGTCGGTCTGCTCGTCATCGATCCAGCTCTGCATCAGGTCGTTGCCGGAGACGTCGACGCGGTTGCCGGCCGAGGCGAAGACGGAGATGCCGAGCCCGCGCCTGGCGGCCGAGGCCAGCACCGCGATCCCGAGCGCGCCGCTCTGGGCGAAGAGTCCGAGCCGCCCCGCTTCAGGGATCACCGGCGCGAGCGTGGCATTGAGCCGGACGCCCGGATCGTTGTTGATCAGGCCGAAGCTGTTGGGCCCGACCACGCGCATCCCGGCCTGTCGGGCCTCCCGACGCAACTCCTCCTGCAGCAGGGCGCCCTCGGCGCCGGCATCGGCGAAGCCCGACGAGAGCACGAGC
>JBDTAU010000456.1:0-7585 GCA_039924465.1 Dermatophilaceae bacterium | reverse complement strand
TCATCAACTTCGCCCAGGGCGAGTTCCTCCTCGTCGGCGCCTACATGTTCTACACCGGCTTCGTCATCTTCAAGCTGCCGTTGATCGGCGCAGCGGTGTTCGGGGTGCTGGTCGCGATCGTCCTCGGTATCGTCGTCGAACGCTTCATCCTGCGACCGCTGATCGGGGAGAACCCGATCAGCGTCATCATGGTGACGATCGGGCTCTCGTCCGTCCTCAAGGCGGTCATCCAGATCTTCTTCGGCACGGCTCCCAAGTCTCAGCCCCGGATCCTTCCCACCGGGAGCATCGAGCTGGCCGGTGTGACCGTCCCGGTCAACCGCCTCGTCGTCATCCTGATCGCCGCGATCGTGCTCGCTGCCTTCACCGCCTTCTTCCAGAAGAGCCGGCACGGAATCTCGATGCGGGCGGTGGCCGATGACCAGCAGGCCGCCCTGACCATGGGGATCTCGGTCCGCCGGGTGTTCACCCTGGCCTGGGTGCTCGCCGCGGTGAGCGCGCTCGTCGCCGGTGTCCTGCTGGCCGACCTGTCGGCCGTCGACCAGAACATCGCGGCCTTCGGCCTGATCGTCTTCCCCGTCGTCATCCTGGGTGGCCTCGACTCCATCCCGGGCACCATCATCGGTGGCCTGACCATCGGCCTGCTCAAGCAGTACGTCTCCGGCTATGCCGATCCCGGCCTGGCGGAAGTTATCCCCTACCTCGTGCTCGTGGCCATCCTCATCGTGCGGCCCTACGGCATCTTCGGCGAGACACGGATCGAGAGGGTCTGACCCATGGCCATTGCCACCGCGACCGGTATCCACCACCGGTCCTACGGCGCCGAGCTGCGGCTGCGGCACACGCGCGCCGAGTACTTCCGCCTCGCCCTCATGGTCGCGCTGCTGCTCCTCGCGCCGGCGATCCTCGACAACTACTGGCTCGGGATCGCGAACACCATCCTGATCGCCGTCATCGGCGCCGTGGGCCTGAACATCCTGGTCGGCTTCACCGGCCAGATCTCGCTCGGCCAGGGCGGCTTCCTCGCCGTCGGTGCCTACACCTCGGTCATCCTCTCCGAGCGCGGCGGGATGCCGGTGCCGATCAGCATCCTCTTCGCCGTCATCATGACGGCGACGATCGGGGCGTTCTTCGGCCTGCCGGCCCTGCGTCTCAAGGGTCTCTACCTCGCGATCGCCACCCTGGCCTCGCAGGAGATCATCATGTTCGTCGTGCGCCGCTGGGAGTGGCTGACCGAGGGGAAGGGCTTCATCGAGGTCTCCCGGCTGTCGGTCCTGGGCTTCGAGATCGAGCGCAAGAGCTTTGAGACCCAGTGGTACTGGCTGCTCCTCGCGATCACCATCGCGGTGGTCGTCATCGCCCGCAACCTCTTCCGGACCACCCTCGGCCGCAGCTTCATGGCGGTGCGGGACCAGGACATCGCGGCCCAGGCCATCGGCGTCAACATCACCCGCGCCAAGGTCACCGCGTTCGCCGTGTCCAGCGGCTTCGTCGGCCTGGCCGGCGCGCTGACCGCGCACTACACCGAGACCGTCACCTGGGAGCGGTTCACCCTCGACGTGTCGATCCTCTACCTGGCCATGATCATCGTCGGCGGGCTCGGCAGCATCGCCGGAGCCGTCTACGGGGCGATCTTCATCGGCCTGCTCCCGGCCCTGCTCACCGAGCTGGTCGACCTGCTCTCGACGTCGATGCCCTTCCTGGCCGAGCAGCTCCCCGCGATCCGCAATGCCGTCTTCGGCATCGCCATCATCGCCTTCCTCCTCGTTGAACCCAGAGGACTCGATCGAATCTGGAGTCGACTCAAGGACTACGTCCGATTCTGGCCCTTCCGCTACTAACGACAGCACCATCACGCACCATCCCCCGCACCACCCGCCATCCCTGGCGACCGACGAATGGAGACACCCATGAAGTTGCGCAACCTCGTTACGGTCGGCACGTCTGCCGCCGCGATCTTCGCCCTCGCTGCCTGCGGCGGCGGCGGCGACGCCACCCCCGGAGCTGCCGGCGGCGGCGACAAGGCCCCCATCAAGCTCGGCATCATCGCCGACCTCACCGGCGCGACCGGGGACGTCGGAACGCCTTACAACGAGGGGATGCTCGGCTACATCGACAACCTCAACGCAAAGGGCGGCGTCGACGGCCACAAGATCGAGGCCATGTCGAACGACTACGCCTACAAGGTCCCCGCGGCCGAGGAGCTCTACAAGAAGTACGTCAACGAGGACGCCATCGCCATCCAGGGCTGGGGCACCGGCGACTCGGAGGCCCTGCGCAGCAAGGTCGCCGCGGACAAGCTCCCGTTCATGTCCGCGTCCTACGCCGAGCCGCTGACCGACCCGAAGGAGTCCCCGTACAACTTCGTCGTCGCGCCGACCTACTCCGACCAGATGCGCGTCGCGCTCAACTGGATCGCCAAGGACGCCGGCGGCCGCGCCGAGGTCGCCGTCTTCCACAACGACAGCCCCTTTGGTCTGGCCCCGGTCGGTGACGGCAAGGACTGGGTCGCCGAGAAGAAGCTCGACCTCGGCTACACGGCCTACCCGATGCCCAAGACCCCGAACCAGGTCGGCCTGCTCACCCAGGCCAAGTCACAGGGCGCGAAGTACATCGTCATCCAGAACGTCTCCTCGCCGGCCGCGCAGGTCGCCAAGGACATCAAGGCCCAGGGCCTCGACATGAAGATCGTCTGCCTCAACTGGTGCGCTGACGAGCTCTTCGTCAAGACGGCCGGAGCTGAGAACGCCGAGGGCCACGTCCTCATCTCCCCCGTCGCGCCGGCCTCGGCCAACAAGCCGGGCCACGCGGCCATCGACACCTACCTCAAGAGCAAGGGTGGGTCGCTCGCTGACAAGGGCCTGCACTACGCGCAGGGCTGGTACACGATGGACGTCATGGCCAAGGGCCTCTCGAAGGCCATCGCCGCGGGCGGAGAGCTCAACGGCGAGAGCCTGAAGACGGCCCTCGAGACGATGGACGCGGTCGACACCGGCGGTGTCCTCGGCTCGGGCACCATCAAGTTCACCGCCGACTCGCACCGTGGCTCCACCGGCACCGGCATCTACCAGGTCAAGGGCGGCGAGCTCTCGGAGCTCGCTGCGAACCAGACGCCGGAGTCATGAGCTCCGTCGACCTGAGCAGCAAGGGGGCGGCCGGCCCTGTCGCGCCGGCCACCTCCGACCTGCTCACGCTCGAGAACGTCGAGGTGATCTACGACGACGTCATCCTCGTCCTGCGCGGGCTCTCGATCGGCGTCCCGCAGGGCAAGATCGTCGCCCTGCTGGGCTCGAACGGCGCTGGCAAGTCGACGACCCTCAAGGCCGTCTCCGGCCTGCTCCCGACGGAGCACGGTGAGGTGACGGATGGCTCGATCACCTTCGCGGGCAAGGACATCACCCGGATGGATGCGGCCGAGCGAGTCCGGCAGGGGCTCTCCCTCTGCATGGAGGGGCGGCACGTCTTCGAGCACCTGACGGTCGAGGAGAACCTCATCGCCGGCGCCTACTTCCGGGGGCGCATCGACATCAAGGCAGACCTCGACATGGTCTATGGGCTGCTGCCCAAGCTCGGCGACATGCGTAGCCGGGTCGCTGGCTACCTGTCCGGAGGCGAGCAGCAGATGCTCGCGATCGGACGGGCCCTGATGGCCAAGCCCAAGCTCCTCATGCTCGACGAGCCGTCGCTGGGGCTGGCGCCGTTGCTCGTCAAGGAGATCTTCTCCTTCATCAAGCGGATCAACGAGGAGATGGACCTCACCGTCCTGGTCATCGAGCAGAACGCCCGGCGGGCCCTCGAGGTGGCTGACCACGGCTACATCATGGAGCAGGGCCGGATCGTCCTCGAGGGGTCAGCGCAGGAGCTGCAGGACAACCCGGACGTCAAGGAGTTCTACCTGGGCCTCGGGGACTCCGGCAACCGCAAGAGCTTCCGCGACGTGAAGCACTACAAGCGCCGCAAGCGCTGGCTCTGAGAAGGGAAGTCTCATGACCACCACCGAGTCGAAGTCGCTCGCCCAGGACATCGAGTCGTATGCCGCCGAGCTGGCTCCTGCGGTCAACGACGTCGTGCGTCGTGCGGCCTCCACCATCCCCGCCTTCGCGGCGCGGCTGGAGTCCGCCGGCCTGCGCGCCGACGACGTCTCGAGCCAGGGCCTGCAGGCCCTGCCCATCGTGACCAAGGACGATGTCCTGGCCCTGCAGCGGCAAGCGCCGCCCTTCGGCGGGATGCTGTCGGCCCAGGCTGATCTGCGACGAGTCTTCCAGTCCCCCGGGCCGATCTATGAACCCCAGCTGGGCGGCTCAGATCCGTGGCGCTGGGCCCCCGCCCTGCGGGCCACCGGGCTGGGCGCCGGCGAGACGGTGCTCAACTGCTTCGGCTACCACCTCTCCCCCGCCGGGGCGATGTTCGAGGAGGGCGTGCTGGCGGTCGGGGCCTCGGTGCTGCCCGGCGGCATCGGCAACCAGGACCTGCAGGTGCAGGCCATCGCGGACGTCGGCGTCACGGCGTACGTCGGTCTGCCGAGCTACCTCAAGACGTTGATCGAGAGGTACGACGCCGCTGGTCTGCCAGCCGAACGGTGGCAGCTGACCAAGGCCCTCGTCACGGCCGAACCACTGCCGGACTCGCTCCGGGCGCTCCTGCAGGAGCGGGTCCCGACGGTGCTGATGGCCTATGGCACCGCCGAGGTCGGCCTGATCGCCTTCGAGACCGAGCCCGGGGGTGGGCTGCTGCCCGCGCCGGGCGTGCACGTCGACGTGTGTGACCTGAGCACCGGCGAGCCGATCACCGAGGGCGAGGGACAGGTGGTCGTCACGCTGCTGCGCGACGAGTATCCGCTCGTCCGCTTCGGGACCGGTGACTTGTCGGCCTGGATCGCCGGCACCGACGGCGTCCCGCGGTTGGCCGGGGTCCTGGGCCGGGTCGGTGAAGCCGTCAAGGTCCGCGGGATGTTCTTGCACCCGCGGCAGGCCGGCGCCGTCATGGACGGCCTCGAGGGCGTCGAGCAGTGGCGCTTCGTCATCGAGCGGCGCGATCACCGCGACGAGTTGCGGTGCCAGATCGTCCCGCTCGCGGCGCCTGAAGCCACCACGGACCACAAAGCCCTCACCGACCGGGTCAGTGCCGCGGTCCGGGCCGGCCTGCGGTTTGGCGTGCAGGTCGAGGTCGTCGACGCGCTCCCAGCCGATGGCGGCCCGATCCTGGACCACCGCGACTGGGATTGATGCCTCGCGGGCGCCGGTGCCCGCTGAGACCTCTGGCCACTCGATGGGAGATCGAGTGGCCAGAGGTCTCAGAGCCGGCTGTCAGGAGAGCCGGGTGACGGCTACTCGATCAGCCGCCGATCCCCCGGAAGCCGGCGCGGCGCGCGACCTCGGCGTCGAAGAACCAGACGTCGGGACTGCCTCCGTCATAACCCTGCCCGCCGGGCTCGACGTAGGTCATCGTGTCGCGCCAGGCCTTGACCGGGTGGCCGAGGGGCTGTGCGCCGTCGAAGACGGGTGCTGCCGAGCCGACGCCGAACCCGCCGTCGGTGACCTCATCGAACCGGGACAACTCGCGGCGCCCAACGCCCTCATCAGCATCAGAGACGCCGGTGTCGGCTGCGTCATCGGTGGCCGAGGCGTCATCGGTGGCCGAAGCGTCATCGGCACCCGAGGCGTCATCGGCACCCGAGACGACACCGTCCGCAACCGTCGCGTCTGCCGGCTCACCGTCCTCGGGGCCGTTGATCCAATCTGCGGCCTCGGAATCGGCACGCAGCTCGTCGTCATCCGCTTTCTCGGACTCGTCGATCGGGCCATTGACCCAGTCGGCGTCGTCCACACTTCCTGGCTCCGCGGTGCCCACTGCGGAGTCGTCGAGTTCGCCGCCGACCGGCACGTCGGTGGACTCGCCCGCCGCCGGGCCGTTGATCCAGTCTGCGGCCGCGGAATCGGCACGCAGCTCGGCCTCATCCGCTTCCTCGGACTCATCGACCGGGCCGTTGACCCAGTCGGCCTCGGAATCCGTCGCGGTCTCCTCCTCGTCGACGACGTCGCGGGACGCACCACTATCGGCACCCTCCAGCTCGGCCGTCGCCGTCGAATCGGATGCCGCCGGGGCCACCTCCCCCGGGTGTGCGACGCCACCGGTGTCGGTCGAGTCGGGCAGGTCGCCCGAGTAGGTTGCGTCCGCAACGTCGGCGGTGTCAGCCACGTCAGCAGTGTCAGCCACGTCAGCGGTCTCGCCGGTGTTGCCTGACTCGTCCGAGGCGGGCGACGGGGGCGCGAACGGGTTCTCGGCATCGGCGAGATCCGGCTCGTCCTGCTCGTGGGTGAACGCCGCGGCGCCGACGGCCACGGCACCCGCTCCAGCCGCCGTCGCGCTCGCTCCAGCCCCTGGTCGGTTGCCCTCGTCGTCCGTCTCGACATCGGGGTCGATGCGATCAGCATCACGGGCGAGCCGCTCCTGCTCCGCGGCCGCAGTATCGGCCTCCTCCTGGTGGCGGGTGGCCTCGTCAGTCAAGCGCTGGGCCTCGTCGGCCTTGGCCTGTGCCTGCCGGGCCTGGGCATCCGCGTCGGCCTGGGCCTGCTCCGCAATGGCACCGGTCACCGAGGCCCGATCCGAACGACTGCGCACCGTAGGGGTGGCCTGGTCAGCCCGGGCCCGCAGGCTCGCCGCGTCGAGGCGACGGGATTCGAGCTCACGCCGCTTGGCGGCCGACCTCGCCAGCCACCACCAGACGAGCAGTGCGATGACGATGAGAGCGAGCACGATCCAGAGGATCGGCCTGGAGTTGTCGGACATGCTGGGGCCCCTAACCGTCGGAGAACGAACTCTTCAGCAGCAAACCTACTGCCCGGCAACGGTGACAGGGGGGATGGGCGGTGGGCAACGCGTGCGTTGCGGCGCCCGCCCCGATGAATCAGGCCCTGCTCCTCAGGAGAGTCCGAGCCGCTTGGTCGTCTCCTCGCGCATCTGAACCTTCCGGATCTTGCCGGTCACGGTCATCGGGAACTCGTCGACGATCTCCACGTAGCGCGGGATCTTGTAGTGCGCCAGCTTGCCGGTGCAGAACTCACGGATCGCTTCTACTGTCAACGGTTTCGTGCCCTCTCGCATCCGGATCCAGGCACACAGCTCCTCGCCATACTTCGCGTCCGGAACGCCGATCACCTGGGCATCGAGGATGTCCGGATGCGTGTAGAGGAACTCCTCGATCTCGCGCGGATAGACGTTCTCCCCGCCACGGATGACCATGTCCTTCATCCGTCCGGTGATCTCGACATAGCCGTCCTCGTGCATGACCCCGATGTCGCCTGAGTGCATCCAGCCGTCCTCGATCGCCTCCGCCGTCTTGTCGGGCTGTTCCCAGTAGCCGAGCATCACCGAGTAGCCCTTCGCCATGAATTCGCCGGCGACCCCGCGCGGGACCGTCTCTCCCGTCAGGGGGTCGATGATCTTGATCTCCAGGTGCGGTCCCACCCGACCGACGGTTCCGGTCTTCTGTTCAAAGGTGTCGTCGGTCCGGTTCTGCGTCGAGACCGGCGAGGTCTCGGTCATGCCGTAGGCGACCGTCACCTCCTCGATCCCGGAGGCGATC
>JBDTAU010000455.1:0-2557 GCA_039924465.1 Dermatophilaceae bacterium | reverse complement strand
TGCTGACCCAGGCGGATCGTGCCGCCGGAGAGACGGTGCGTGCCGGCCAGAGCCCCGAGGAGGGTCGACTTCCCGGCGCCGTTGCGGCCCATGAGCACCGTGATGGTGCCCCGCGCCAGGGTCAGGTCGAAGTCGTGCAGGACGCTGCGCCCGCCTCGGGCCACGGAGAGTCCGTCGACGGTGACGGTGGTGTCCGGGCTCGGTGACCGTTGCCCGGCCGGCGTCGGCGGGATCCGTGGGCCCGGTGGCACGAGATCATGGAGTCGGTCGCGCAATTCATCCGCGCGGCGTCGCGCGTCGCGGATCGACAGGGGTGTCGGGGTCCAGCCGGCCAGCCGTGACAACGCCACCACCGGTGGGTGGATCGACGAGATCGCCATGGCCGCAGCCGGGTCGAGCAGCTGTGAGGCCCGGCCCGCGTCAATGAGGACCACGTGGTCGGCGTGGTGGATGACCCGTTCAAGGCGGTGCTCGGCCAGCACCACCGTGACCCCGAGGTCGTGGACGATCCGTTGCAGGGAGGCCAGGACCTCCTCCGCTGCCACCGGATCGAGCGCCGACGTCGGCTCGTCGAGGACCAGGATCCGGGGGCCGGCAGCAAACACGGAAGCGATGGCCACCCGTTGCTGCTGCCCGCCGGACAGAGCCAGCAGACTCCGGGCCCGGAGCGGCGTCAACCCGAACAGGTCCAGCGTCTCCTCGACCCGGCGACGGATCGTCGTGGGGTCCAGCCCCATCGTCTCCATCCCGTAGGCGATCTCGTCCTCGACGACATCGGTGACGAAGGTGGCGGTCGGATTCTGCTCGACCAGGCCCACGACGGTCGCGAGGTCGCGGGGTCGGTGGGTGGCCGTGTCCAGGCCGGCGACGGTGACCCGGCCCAACAGGGTGCCGCCACTGAAGTGGGGGACCAGCCCGTTGATGGTCCGCAGGAGGGTCGACTTGCCGCTGCCCGTCGGGCCCACGACGAGGACGAACTCGCCCTCGGGGATCTCCAACGTGACATCGCGCAGGCTCGGGACCGGGGCACCGGCGTAGTGCAGGGTGACGTGGTCGAAGGTGATCATGTGGCCCGCCTCGGTAGGGGGGTGAAGATGGCCGGAGTCGCGGCGATCAGCAGCGCCAGGACGGCCACGAGTGGGATCGCGGGCAGGTGAGCCTGTTGGCTCGGGGTCAGGCCGTCCCAGGACCGAGCGGAGCCGATGATCATCACGGCCGCGACCTGTGCGCCGACCGCGACGGTCAAGGTCTCGGTCCACGTCCAGGGGTCGCGCCGGTGACCGGAGCGTCCGTCCCGGGAGGCGCCCACGACCAGACTGGCTGCGGCGAGCAGGGTGCCGACCAGGAGCAGCGGCAGCCCCAGGACGCCGCCGGCCGAGGTGTCGAGCAGGCCGTAGAGGCCGCCGAGCACACCGAGGAGGCCGGTCAGGGCCAACGCCGAGGCCAGCCGTCGCCCGCCCGCGGTGGAGGTCACAGCTCGACCGTAGCCCCGCGACTCCATCGACGCGGCCAGTCCGAGCGAGCGTTCGAACGCCGTCTCGAGGACCGGCACGGTGAGTCGGGCCAGGTCCCGCAGGCCGCGGCCACCGTGACCCCGCAGCGCCCGGGCGGCCCGGACTGCTCGCGCGTCGGCGAGCAGTTGCGGCGCGAACGTCAGGCCGACCACGACGGCCGTGCCGACGTCGTAGAGGGTCGCCGGGAGGTAGCGCAGCAGCCGGCGGGGGCTGGCCAACGCGTTGGCGGCTCCCAGGCAGGCGAGGATCGCGGCGAGCCGCAACCCGTCGTAGGCGGCATACAGCAGTGATTCCAGGCTGACCGGCCCGCCCAGCCGGACGCTGGCGGCCCAGTCCGGCAACGGGATCCGGGGGAGGGTGAACAGGACGGTGTCGCCCACGACCCCGTTGCCGAGGATCATCGTCATGCCGATCCGGAAGACGACGATGACCAGGCCGATCGCGAGGAAGGCCACGAGCGGGTTGGGCGTCGCCGGGTCCCGACGCTCGGTCACGACGATGACGCAGACGCCGATCACGAGCAGTAGCAGGACCGGGTTGGTGGTCCGGGACGCGGCCGTGGCAAGCCCCAACCCCCACAGCCACCAGGCTGCGGGGTGCTGGAGCCGCTCACGCCCGGCCACCGGGATTCGACCCAGTCTCGACTCAGGCGTCGCGTCGAGCGGCCGCGCCTCGGGCCCGGACGATGAGGAACGCGATGAGGGCGAGCAGGGCGATACCGGCGATGACGTAGGCCGCCGGGTTCGACCCGGACGAGGCATCGGCCACGGTCGGGGCCTGCGCCTTCGGGGCGGCAACGGCGGTCGAACTCGAGTCGGCCGGAGTTGTCGTGCTGCTCTCCGCAGGGGTGCTCGGGGCGGGGGTCGTCGCGGCGGTAGGTGCACCGGGCGCAGCGATGGTCACGTCGGTGTCCGGCGCCTTGGCCTGGTCGCTGACCGTGCCCACCTCGCCGCCACAGTCCGTGGCGGGGTAGCCGGCCACGGCGCAGACCAGACCGCCCTCGACCCGCAGGTCCCCGGCCGCCTTGAGGGCCTCACTGCTCG
>JBDTAU010000454.1:0-3003 GCA_039924465.1 Dermatophilaceae bacterium | reverse complement strand
GCGCGTCACGATCCTCGTCCGGCCGGATTCCCTCGTGGCCCAGGCGCCGTGGCCGGTGCTGCGGCTGACCGAGTTCGTCATCGGCATCGGGGTCGCGAAGGCGCTGCGTCTGGGCTGGCGTCCCCCGATCCGTCCGGGAGCCGCCTACCTCCTCACCGCTGCGGTCCTGCTCGCCGGCCTCCTCGCGCCCGGATCACTCGCGTCGAAGTTCACCAATGAAGGCGTCATCGTCGCCTTCGCGCTGCTGATCGCAGCCGTAGCCCTGCGCGACGTCGACGGCGGCCCGTCGCTGCTGCGCGCCCGTCCGCTCGTGGTCCTCGGCGAGTGGTCGTACTCGTTCTACCTCGTCCATGCAACGGTGATCTACGCGGTGCTGGCCGTGGTCGGTTCGCGGTCGCCGTCGTGGGCGGGTCTGCTCTGGTACCCGCCGCTCCTGGCCGGCTGCCTCGGGGTCGCCGCGGCCCTGCACCTGCTCGTCGAAAAGCCCGCGGAGCGGTCGCTGCGCTCCCGCTGGGATGACCGGCACCCGATCGCCACCCCGCGGGAACGAGACACCTCCACCCAGTCGTAACCGGGTGGAGGTGTCTCGTGCACGGTGACGTGAGGGGTCAGCGCGCCACGGGTCGGCAGACCCCAGCGGGTCGGCAGACCCGGCCGGTCAGCAGCCGACGAGGCGCTGGGCCAGCCAGCCCTCGACGTGGTCGAGACCGATCCGCTCCTGCGCCATCGAGTCCCGCTCTCGGATCGTCACGGCCTGGTCCTCGAGGGTGTCGAAGTCGACGGTGATGCAGAAGGGCGTCCCGATCTCGTCCTGGCGTCGGTAGCGCTTGCCGATCGCACCGGCGTCATCGAAGTCGATGTTCCAGTGCTTGCGCAACGAAGCGGCGAGGTCACGGGCCTTGGGCGAGAGGTCCGCGTTACGGGACAACGGCAGGACCGCGGCCTTGACCGGCGCGAGCCTCGGGTCGAGCCGCAGCGAGACCCGCTTGTCGACCCCGCCCTTGGTGTTGGGTGCCTCGTCCTCGGTGTAGGCGTCGACGAGGAAGGTCATCAGCGAGCGGGACAAGCCGGCCGCCGGCTCGATGACGTAGGGGGTGTACTTCTCCCCCGTCGTCTGGTCGAAGTAGACCAGGTCGTTGCCCGAGTGCTCCGAGTGCGCCTTGAGGTCGAAGTCGGTCCGGTTGGCCACACCCTCGAGCTCGCCCCACTCGGACCCCGCGAAGTTGAAGCGGTACTCGATGTCGACGGTCCGCTTGGAGTAGTGCGACAGCTTGTCGGCCGGGTGCTCGAAGTGGCGCAGGTTGTCGGGGTTGATCCCGAGGTCGACGTACCACTGGGTGCGCTCGGCGAGCCAGTACTCGAGCCACTGCTCGTCCTCGCCGGGCTTGACGAAGAACTCCATCTCCATCTGCTCGAACTCGCGGGTGCGGAAGATGAAGTTGCCGGGCGTGATCTCGTTGCGGAAGCTCTTGCCGGTCTGGGCGATGCCGAACGGCGGCTTCTTGCGCGAGGCCCCCATGACGTTGGCGAAGTTGACGAAGATGCCCTGCGCGGTCTCCGGGCGCAGGTAGTGCAGGCCCGACTCGTCCTCGATGACCCCGAGATAGGTCTTGAGCATCATGTTGAACGCGCGCGGCGCCGTCCACTGGCCCTTGGTCCCGCAGTCGGGGCAGGTGATGTCGGACATCTGCACCGAGTCGGGGTCGGCGATCCCCTTCTTCTCGGCGAACGCCTCCTGGAGGTGGTCCTGGCGGCGGCGCTTGTGGCAGTTGAGGCACTCCACGAGGGGGTCGGTGAACGTGCCGACGTGGCCGGACGCGACCCACGTCTCGCGGGGCAGGATGATCGAGGAGTCGAGACCGACGACGTCGTCGCGGCCGGTCACCATCGACTTCCACCACTGACGGCGGATGTTCTCCTTGAGCTCGACGCCGAGGGGCCCGTAGTCCCAGGCGGAGCGGGTGCCCCCGTAGATGTCACCGCTCGGGAAGACGAAGCCCCTGCGCTTGCAGAGGCTGACGACGGTGTCCACGGTGGAAGTCTGTTTGGCCATGGGTGCAAGGCTAGCGGCCCGCGGCCAGTGGTCGGCCCCCCTCCCCGGACGCTGGGCACCCTCCGACGCCACACCCCCGTCAGCACCGCCCTCACCACCACACCGGGGTTCGCGTACGCTCGTGGCGTGTCCCTTGGCCCTCGCTCCCGCGTCGAGCACGCGTCCGCCCCCTGGGCCCAGCGCCTGCAGGGCATCTCTGTCCCGATCCGCGCCGTCGCCATCGCGGCCCTCATCGTGGTCGGCATCCTGCTCCCGAGGCCGTGGGGCGGGATTCCCTTCCTGCTCATCGCCGGCTTCCTCGGTTGGCTCCTCTTCCTCACCTGGGAGCGCCTCGCGCTGCCGGAGCGGCTGCTGCGGATCGCGGTCCTCGCGCTCGCCGTGGCGGTGGCAGTCGTGCGGATCGTCCCCTCGGCCTGACCTCCCGAGCGCTCCCCCGCTGAGCGCTCCAGCGGTCACCTTTTGACAATCATTCTCATGATGAGAATGATTATCACCATGACCCGACGCTCCACCGTGGCCCGCACCCTGTCCGGCGCGGCCCTGCTCCTGCTCACCGTCAGCGCCTGTGGGTCCGGCGCCGGGTCCCCGAGGTCGGGCAGCTCGCAGCTCGAGGTCGTCACCAGCTTCTACCCCATCGCCTTCGCCACCGAGCAGATCGCGGGCGGGAAGCTCGACGTCTCGGTGCTGACCAAGCCCGGCGCGGAGCCCCATGACCTCGAGCTCGCACCACAGGACCTCACCCGGATGACGCAGGCCGCGCTCGTCATCTACTCCAAGGGATTCCAGCCCGCGGTCGATGAGGGCATCGACCTCGTCGACCCCAGCAGGGTCCTCGACGTGTCCGGCCCGGCCGACCTCACCCTGTCAGCCAGCCCGGACGGGCAGGAGCACTCAGTGGCCGACGGCCACGGTCACGCCGAGGGCAACGATCCGCACTTCTGGCTCGACCC
>JBDTAU010000453.1:0-3538 GCA_039924465.1 Dermatophilaceae bacterium | reverse complement strand
CGATGCCTGCAACGTCTTGATATCCGACAGCGTGACTGCGATCAGGGGAACCTCCGCGAACATCGGCAGAATCCGGGTAGCCAGCAATTGGCGATAGTTGCGAGCCGTGATGGGCCGCAGCCCGCGTTCAAATACATCGCGCTCCCCCACGCCCCGCACAGTGGTGAAGGCTGCCTGGACCTCGCGCTTCGCCTCGACCGCCGAGCGAGCAGCCGGTGGCCTCCACTCCTCGCATGGATCAAGAAACGTTCCGCAGCCGACCACGTTCGGCGTCCTGCTTAGTCGCCAACGTCCGGGAGAATCGGCTTCAGTCGAGAGTCGTCCCAATGAGTCACCGCGCCGGAGGCGTTGGCCCGCCATCACCTGATCCGCAGTCTGGCCGATCTGGCACCTGACTGGCACCACGCGCAAGTTGAGGAGTCGGGCGCTTCCCACGCGGCGAGGTTCAAACACAGGTTGACGTGCGGTTTTATCGAGTGGAGCCAAGGGGACTCGAACCCCTAACCCCCTGCTTGCAAAGCAGGTGCGCTACCAATTGCGCCATGGCCCCGGTCTGAGCCGAAGCCCAGTGGGATCAGGACTCGGTGGGAGTCACTGGTGAGTCAGCAGCAGGTGCCGGCGGGGCGGGAGCGGGAGTGAACGGTGCGGGCACGTCATCCGTGGCCTGCGACCAGAGGTCCTGCTCGGCCTGCTGCTGGCGGGCCTTCTTGCGCAGGAGGGACAGACCGAACAGCGAGCCTGCGATGAGGGCGAGACGCTTGAGCATGTGAGTTCCTCTCCTTGCCTTCCGGGGGTGATGGTGGGCCTAGGAGGACTTGAACCTCCGACCTCTTCCTTATCAGGGAAGCGCTCTAACCGCCTGAGCTATAGGCCCATCTTCACCTTCTCGCGGTCACGTCCGCAGACTTGACCGCGCGGGCACACGTTACCTGATCGTGGTGTCCGCACACAAAACGGGCCGAGCCAGTCGACCCAGGGAACCCACACCCCGTGGTCGCTCCCACCACCAACAGAGATGCCGTATGCCGCGGAGCTGACTCAGCGGCATACGGCAGCGGTGCGTGCGTGGTGGGCTCAGTCGTGCCTTCTGGACGTCTGACCCGAACCGGCGCTCCGATCCGCCCTCGCTAGCGCTCGGTCGATTCTCACGCCTTGGCTCAGTCGTCGGTGAGCGTGAGCTGCACGCCACCCACGAGCGCCGAGCAGATGTTGTAGAGGAAGGCCAGGACGGTGGCGATCGCCGTCATGAGGATGACGTCGATGACGCCGATGACGATCGAGAGGGACACGACCCGGCCGAAGCCGACGTAGGCCTTGATCGAGAACGGGTCGGTCGTGGTGGTCTGCAGCGACTGGAGGACGCCCTCGATGTCGGAGAAGACATTCATCGTCGACAGGATCATCCACAGCACCGCCGTGAGGATGACCCCGGCGATGCCGGCGGCCACCGACAGCAGGAAGCTCATCTTCATGACCGACCACGGGTCGATCCGTGCCACGGCCAGGCGCACCCGACGCGGTCCCTTGCGGGCCGGCTTGCGGGTCCCGGACCGATTTGCCGTTGGCCGCGCCGAGCGAGTGGCTGACCCAGCCCGTGAGCCAGCCGCGGTCGAGTCGGCTGGAGCAGCAGGAGTCGACGGGCCCGGGGTCCCGGATCCGGTCGACCCCGATGTGGTGGCGGAGCCGGTGTCGGTGGGCAGGGCGCGGGTCGTGTCCGAGCGCGAGGTGACACCGCCCGAGGTGGACGAGGACGCTGCCTCGACCCCGGCCCGGCTCGAACTCTCAGAGCTGGTCGTGCTCACTCGTCACCTCCGTTGTCGTCCTCGGACGCGACCTCGTCGCTCGAGGTCACATCTGACGGTACGCCATCAGCCATGTCATCCACGACCAGAGAGCCCTCGACACCCGCATCCGCGGCCCCGTCGTGGACCGGCTCAGATCCGGCTGCACCCTCGGCCGAACCGTCAGGATCGTCGGCGTCATCATCGAGTCCGTGGATCGACTCGCTGTTGCGGGCCACGGCCACGATCGAGTCGCGCTTGTCCGGGGTCGCGAACTTCACGCCCTGGGTCGAGCGGCCGGTGTGGCGCACCTCGTCGACCCGCGAACGCACGATCTTGCCGCGCTCCATCACGACCATCACCTCGTCGGTCTCGGTGACGATGAGGGCCCCGACCAGGTGCCCGCCCTTGTCGGAGATCTTGGCGACCTGGATGCCGAGGCCACCGCGGCCCTGGAGGCGGTACTCCGAGACGGGGGTGCGCTTGGCCAGGCCGTTCTCGAAGACGACGAAGACGTCGGGGCTCTCGCCCTCCTTGACCACCGCCATGGAGAGCAGGTGGTCCCCCTCCCGGAACTTCATCCCGGTGACGCCCGAGGTGGACCGGCCCATGGGCCGCAGCGCCGTGTCCGTCGCCGTGAAGCGCACCGACTGGCCCTTGAGCGAGACGAGCAGCAGGTCGTCGCGGCTGCTGGCCAGGTCGGCCCCGACCAGCTCGTCACCCTCGCGCAGGTTGACGGCGATCAGCCCGCCCGACCGGTTCGAGTCGTAGTCGGCCAGGCGGGTCTTCTTGACCAGGCCGTCCCGGGTGGCCAGCACCAGGTAGTCCGCCGAGGTGTAGTCGCGGATGGCGAGCACCTGGGCGATCTGCTCGCCCGGCTGGAAGGCCATCAGGTTGGCCACGTGCTGGCCCTTGCTCTCCCGGGATCCCTCGGGCAACTCGTAGCCCTTGGCCCGGTAGACCCGGCCGAGGTTGGTGAAGAAGAGCAGCCAGTGGTGGGTCGTCGTGGTGAAGAAGTGCTCGACGACGTCCTCTCCACGCAGGCTGGTGCCCCGGACGCCCTTGCCGCCCCGCTTCTGCGAGCGGTACTGGTCGACCCGGGTCCGCTTGGCGTAGCCACCCCGGGTGATCGTCACGACGACGTCCTCCTCCGGGATCAGGTCCTCCATCGACATGTCGCCGTCGAAGGGCATGATCGTGGTGCGCCGCTCGTCGCCGTACTTGTCGACGATCTCCTGCAACTCCTCGGAGACGATGTCCCGCTGGCGCTGCGGCGAGGCGAGGATCGCGGTGTACTCGTCGATCATGGCCTGCAACTCGTCGTGCTGCTCGATCAGCTTCTCGCGCTCGAGGGCCGCCAAGCGGCGCAACTGCATGTTGAGGATGGCACCGGCCTGGATCTCGTCGATCTCGAGCAGGTCCATCAGCCCGTCCCGGGCGACCTCGACGGTCCTCGAGGCGCGGATCAGGGCGATGACCTCATCGAGCCGGTCAAGGGCCTTGAGCAGCCCGCGCAGGATGTGGATGTCGGCCTCGGCCTTGCGCAACCGGAAGCTCGTGCGCCGGACGATGACCTCGATCTGGTGCTCGACCCAGTGCCGGATGAAGGCCGACAGGGGCAGCGTGCGCGGCACCTCGTCGACGAGCGCGAGCATGTTCGCGCCGAAGGTCGTCTGCAGCTGGGTGTGCTTGTAGAGGTTGTTGAGCACGACCTTGGCGACCGCGTCCCGCTTGAGCACGATGACGAGCCGTTGGCC
>JBDTAU010000452.1:0-4222 GCA_039924465.1 Dermatophilaceae bacterium | reverse complement strand
GTGACCCGTCGACTGACGCTCGGGGTGCCGGGGCGGCACAACGCGCTCAACGCCGCGGCTGCCTATGGCGCAGCAGTGCATGGTCTGGCCCAGGCACCGGCCCGCGTCATCTCCGGTCTCGCAGCGTTCACCGGCACCCGCCGCCGGTTCGAGCCCAAGGGCTCGGTAGGCGGGGTCTCCCTCGTTGATGACTACGCCCACAATGCCGGTAAGGTCGCTGCGGTCGTCGAGACGGCTGTGGCGCTGGTGGGTGGCACCGGGCGGCTCGTCGTGGTGTTCCAGCCGCACCTCTACAGCCGAACGCGCGACTTCGCGACGGAGCTCGGCCGGGGTCTCGCGCCTGCCGATGTCGTGGTCGTCATGGACGTGTACGCGGCCCGAGAGGATCCGATGCCGGGCATCTCCGGGCGTTTGGTCGCGGACGCCGTCCGCGCTGCCCGCCCGGAGGCCGAGGTGCACTACGTCCCGTCCTGGTCCGAGGTCGCGGGTGTCGTCGCTGGCCTGGTGCGGCCCGGCGACCTGGTCCTCACGGTGGGGGCCGGCGACGTGACGATGGTCGGGCCCGAGGTCCTGCACCTGCTGGGCGGGCCCCAATGAGGCTGCTCGACTCCCTGCGTGGCAGCCGGCGCTCGTCGGCCCGTGCTGCGCAGGTCCGGACTGGGCTGGGCGGGACCGGCCTGCCGTCGGCCCGTGAACGTTTTGAGCGCAGGGCCGCTGCCGCTCGACGGCGTCCCAGACTCATCGCCGGCCTCGCGCTGGCCCTGGTGGTCCTCGTGGGCGGTCTCTTCTGGCTCGGTTGGTACAGCTCGCTCGCGACCGCGGACAGGGTTCAGGTCGAGGGGGTGGCCGGGAGCGCCGCGGTGGAGGTCGAGAAGGTGGCCGACGTCCCGCTGGGCTCCCCGATCATGAGGGTCGACACCGGAGGGGTCGCCGATCGGCTCATCTCTCATCGGGCCTACTCGTCGGTGTCCGTCTCGCGCAGCCTGCCGCACACGATCGTCATCTCGGTCACCCCCAGAGTCGCCGTGCTCGCTGCGAAGAACCCTAAGGGTCAAGTTGAACTTGTAGATAAGTACGGAATGAGCTTTCGGATCGTTGCGGAGGCGCCGAAAGGCATCCCCCTGGTGACGGCTGGGTCGGAGCAGGTCACCGCAGCCGGCCTGACCGGAGCGATCCGGGCGCTGGCAGCCCTGGACCCGAAGACCCGCGCCGGCGTCTCGTCGGTCACCGTGGGGGCCTCGGACCAGGTGAGCTTCATTCTCTCGACCAAGGCCGGTCGGCGAACCGTCATCTGGGGAGGCGCCGGGGAGGAGCAGGTCAAGTCGCGGCTGGTGGCCATCTTGACCACCGAGCCGGGGACGGTGATCGACGTCAGCGTGCCGAATTCGCCCGTGACGCGCTGAACGGGACTCTGGCTCTCCGGAGGATCCTGCCGCCAGTCCGCCGATCAACCTGTGACGGGTGCGTTCAGTGATGCTCATGAGGCCTGAAGTGGCCCGGTAGCGCGGATCCGACCAGAGGGTGTGGCGACACGCCGCGGCGTGGGTTGCTCGCAGGTGCCACACCGCATACCGTCTGGTCAATGGTTCGTGATCAAACTGTAACCTTTAACTCGACGTTGAAGGTGCCACCACGATGCGGACGCCAATCTCTCTGTCATTTGAGCTCCACCACCCAGGAAGGCCCACGCACGTGGTAGCAGCACCGCAGAACTACTTGGCCGTCATCAAGGTCGTCGGCATCGGCGGTGGTGGCGTGAACGCCATCAACCGGATGATCGATGTCGGCCTCAAGGGCGTCGAGTTCATCGCCATCAACACTGACGCTCAGGCGCTGCTGATGAGTGACGCCGACGTCAAACTCGACGTGGGCCGTGAGCTCACCCGAGGCCTCGGCGCCGGCGCGGACCCGGAGGTCGGCAAGAGGGCCGCGGAGGATCACGAGGAGGAGATCGAGGAGGTCCTCAAGGGGGCCGACATGGTCTTTGTCACGGCAGGCGAAGGTGGTGGCACCGGCACCGGAGGGGCCCCGGTCGTCGCCCGGATCGCCCGTGGCCTCGGTGCCCTGACGATCGGCGTCGTCACCCGCCCGTTCACGTTCGAGGGTCGTCGCCGAGCCAACCAGGCCGAGACCGGCATCGCGAGCCTGCGCGAAGAGGTCGACACCCTCATCGTCATCCCCAACGATCGGCTGCTGTCGATCAGCGACCGCAACGTCTCGATGATGGACGCGTTCCGGTCCGCGGACCAGGTGCTGCTCTCAGGTGTCCAGGGCATCACTGATCTGATCACGACGCCCGGCCTGATCAACCTCGACTTCGCTGACGTCAAGTCGGTGATGCAGGGTGCCGGCTCGGCCCTGATGGGGATCGGATCGGCACGCGGCGAGGACCGCGCCGTTCAGGCCGCCGAACTCGCCATCAGCTCCCCCCTGCTCGAGGCCTCCATCGACGGGGCCCACGGCGTCCTGCTCTCGGTCCAGGGTGGCTCGGACCTGGGTCTTTTCGAGATCAACGAGGCGGCGCGCCTGGTCCAGGAGGCCGCGCACCCCGAGGCCAACATCATCTTCGGCGCTGTCATCGATGACGCCCTCGGTGACGAGGTGCGGGTCACCGTCATCGCCGCCGGCTTCGATGCCGGTGGTCCGAGCAAGCATCACGACGAGCGAGCGCTCGGGCAGGCGGCCGGCCAGCGGCAGGCGCAACCCGGGCCGGCGCAGGGCAATGGGTCGGCGGCGCCGCAGACCGGCCAGCGACAGCCTGCGCAGCCCCAAGGTGGGCAGCCGCAGGGTGGGCAGCCGCAGCAGGGTGGCCAGCCCAACGGTGGGCAGCCCCAGGGCGCACCGGGCCAGCGTCCGGCGCCGGCTCAGGCTCAGCCCCCCGCCCAGGCTGTGCCCGCCCAGCAACCGCCGCGTCAGGTGACCTTTGAGGAGAGCGACGAGTTGGACGTGCCGGACTTCCTCAAGTAGCCCTGAAGTAGCCCGAGAAGTAGCCCTGAAGTAGCCCGAGAAGTAGCCCGAGGCGTTCGCCGCCTGACGGGCCTCCCCGGGCAGGCGAGCCCAGCTGCGCACCGGACCACCGAGAGATCGCCCAGGTATCTCCCAGGTCCGGTGCGTTCCTGACTGTCGAGTTCCGATGCCGGCCGAGCGCCCTGGGTCGGTCGAGGGCCTGGTATCGGTCAGGGCTGGCTAGGGATCCCGTGGGGTCGCGCTGCCCGGCCGGTACCGTGGTGGTGTGTTTCGCTGGCATTCGACCCTCGGTCCGCCCGCCCCCGGGCGGCCGGTGATCGAGGCGTGGTTCACCGGCCGCGACGAAGGGGTGGGCGCGGCGCCGTATGCCGGTATCAACCTGGGTGGCCACGTGGGGGACCAGGCGAAAGTCGTTGAGGCCAACCGGTCCGCCCTGGCCGCGGCTGTCGGCGTGCCGCGAGACCGACTGTTGTTCATGGCCCAGGTCCACGGCACCACGGTGCTCGAGGTCAGTGCCCCGTGGACGGGCCAGGCCCCGAACGCCGACGGAATCGTCACTACCGCCACCGATCTCGCCCTTGCGGTCCTGGTCGCCGACTGCGTCCCGATCCTGCTCCTCGACGAATCGGCCGGGGTGATCGGGGCCGTTCATGCGGGACGACCCGGGATGGGAGCCGGGATCGTGCTGCAGGCTCTCGAGCGGATGCGCGGCCTCGGGGCCGAGCAGATCGTCGCGGTGGTCGGTCCGTCGGTGTGCGGCCGCTGCTACGAGGTCCCCGCAGCGATGGCGCAGGAGGCCGCAGGGCGCAGCCCGGCCAGTGCCGCCCGGTCCTGGACCGGCACCCACGCCATCGACGTGGCAGCAGGCGTCGTCGAGCAATTGTCGACGGAAGGCGTTGCCGTGCAGTGGCTTTCAGGCTGCACTCGCGAGGATCCTGACCTCTACTCCTACCGCCGCGACGGACGAACGGGCCGATTCGCTGGCATCATCGTGCGGCGCTCGGCCCGGGATGGTCCCGCCCCGCGGGGCAACCGTGCCGGACAAGATCGAGCCGGGAGCCCGGGAACTGCCCACTGAAGGACGCGACACGCCTGCGTGTCGACCCCCCAATCCGCAGAACACGCTGGTCACTTCTGTAACGTCTAGAGCGACCGCAATCGACGTTTTGGGAGTTGGCCATGGCTGGGGCACTGCGCAAGACGATGGAGTACCTCGGACTGACCGAAGTGGACCCTCGTCACGAGCAATTTGACG
>JBDTAU010000451.1:0-5905 GCA_039924465.1 Dermatophilaceae bacterium | reverse complement strand
CAGTGTAGAGACAACACCACTTCCTTGGGCTCGCCGTCAGCAGTCACTGTCTCTTCGAACCAGTACTGCAGGATCGTGTAGCCGCCGTCGCTCGTGACGTGCCCGTAGTAGCGCGGCTGCTCGTGGTGGGCGCCACGCAGATAGGCGACCTGCGCAGCGGCAGCGAAGCCCCCGGGCACGCTGCCGCGCAGGATGAGAGTCAGGCGCAGGGCGCTGTCGATGAGCCGGGCCGGGAGGCCGACGGCCGCGAACCGGCTGGAGGACTTGAACTTTTCTCGCTCCGGACGCTGACGCCAGCGACGGTAGGACTTGCGGTCGAGAGGGGCGTCGACGTGCTCGAGCGACAAGTTCCGGTTGGCCTGCGAGCGGCCGAGTCGTGCGAGCCGGTCCGGGGTCAGGGTGCCGCGCTCCGCGAGAACCTCGAGGTGCTCGCCTGACCCGGCGACGAGGCGGGACTCGGCGAGGTAGTCCTCCACCGACATCGGATAGAAGAGTTCGCCGTGGACGTAGCGGATCACCGGTTCGTAGTGTCGGAGCAGAGCGAGGTGACTCGTTGACGGTCCGGCTGCCTCACCAAGCCCGGACCGGTGCTCACTGACCATGTCCCGCACCGTAGCGCGTCCAACCGCCGGGGTCGCCCACGAGGTACGACGTCCTAGGATCTGGGCGTGGACCACGCCCGTTTCGCCGACCGGCACGCCCGGGACGTCGTTGACGTCCGGCATGGCCTCGAGGCCCTCGAGGCGTTGTCGGGGTCCGGGTTCTGGGCGGTGGTCGCGACGTTTGAGGGCGACGTCACGGCCGTGCAGTTCGCCGACGTGCGCCACGGACCACCCGACGAGGTGTCCCCGGTCTGGGCCCCGCTGGATGGGCACTGGGAGAGCTCACTGGACTCAGCGGCATACGTCACCGCTGTCGAGCAGGTCCGCGAGCAGATCGCCGCGGGGACGGTCTACCAGGTCAACGTGTGCCGCGTCCTGCACCATGCCCTCGACGATGTTGCTGACTTGGATGGCCTGGATCATCTGCTGCGACAAGGGAACCCGGCTCCTCACGCAGCGCGCATCCGCTGTGACGAGGCGGGTCTCGACGTCGTCACCGCGTCACCTGAGCTGTTCCTGACCCAGCGGGGTGGCCGGCTCATCACCCGCCCGATCAAGGGGACGGCGCCGACGGCGGGCGAGCTGTTGCCCAAGGATTACGCCGAGAACGTCATGATCGTCGACCTGATGCGCAACGACCTCTCGGCAGTCTGCGAGCCCGGCACCGTCAGCGTTGACGGGTTGTGTGCGCTCGAGGAGCATCCCGGCCTCATCCACCTCGTGTCGACCGTCAGTGGGGTGCTGCGCCACGGGGTGAGATGGACGGAGATCTTTGCTGCGACCTATCCGCCGGGGTCGGTGTCAGGAGCGCCGAAGTCCACCGCCCTCAGGGCGATCCGTGACCTCGAGACGGCCCCCCGCGGGCCCTATTGCGGCGCCATCGGCTGGGTTGACGCCGACCGCGGTGAGGCGGAGCTTGCAGTGGGTATCCGCACGTTCTGGGCCGAGCCCTGGGACGGCGGTGGGCGCCGGCTGTGCTTCGGGACCGGGGCCGGCATCACGTGGGCGTCGGACGCGGAGGGGGAGTGGGCCGAGACCGAGCTCAAAGCGGCCCGTCTGGTCGGGCTCGCGGCTGGCACTGTGTCACCATGAAGGCCAGTCGGACGGCAGGGGAGGCACCATGAGCGACAGCACGACGCCCGCGATCAGGGTGTGGGTCAACGGCGATCTCGTCGACCCCACCGGCGCCTCGATCTCGGCTCTGGATCACGCTGTGACCGTGGGCGACGGGGTCTTCGAGACCGTCAAGATCGAGAGAGGACAGCCGTTCGCGCTTCGGCGCCACCACGCCCGCCTCCAACGCTCCGCGGCCGGTCTCGGTCTCGGCGGGCTGGACCTGGCCCTGCTCGGCAAAGGCATCAACGCCGTGCTGGAGGGCCCGCCCCTGGACTTCGGGCGGCTGCGCTACAGCGTGACGGGCGGCGTCGGCCCGCTCGGCTCTGACCGCGACTCCGATGAGCTGACCTACATCGTGCTGGCCGGCCCACAGGCCAGGCCGCCGGCTTCCGGCTCGCTGACCGTCGTGCCGTGGACGCGCAACGAGCGGTCTGCGGTGGCGGGGCTCAAGACGACGTCCTATGCGGAGAACGTCGTCGCCCTGGCTCGGGCCAGGGAGCGCGGTGCGATCGAGGCGGTCCTTGCCAACACCCGCGACGAGTTGTGCGAGTGCACGGGCAGCAACATCTTCGTCGTGGTGGACCGTTCGGTGCTCACTCCTCCGGTCTCCTCAGGGCTCCTGCCCGGCATCACCCGCGAACTTGTCATCGAGTGGGCTGGCGCCTCCGGGATCCCGGTCCACGAGGTGCCGCTCCCACTGACGGTGCTCGACACCGCGGACGAGGTCTTCATCACCTCCACCACGAAGGACGTCCTGCCGATCCACGCGATCGATGACCGACCCCTGCCCGCGAGGCACCCCATCACTGACGGCTTGTCGCACCTCTTCCAGACCAACGCCGCGAGGGACCTGGATCCGTGAGTCCAGACCTCGACCGTGACGAGCCCGCCGAGACGCCAGCCGTGCCGGCGTGGGACGAGCCGATCGACTACTCCGACCGCAACATCGTCCTCGATGCACACGAGGACACCTGGGCGTGGCGGGCCAGGCTGCGCCGTCATCCCACGACCCACCTGATCTATCGCACCGCCGTCGGAATCGTCGGTGGCCTGGTGACGATCGGGGGGATCATCGCCATCCCGGCGCCCGGACCAGGGTGGCTCATCGTCTTCTTCGGCCTGACGATCCTCGCCAGCGAGTTCGAGTTCGCCCAACGGTTGCTGCACTTCGGCAGACGGCAACTCTCCCGCTGGAACGACTGGGTGATGGGCCAACCGCTGTGGGTGCGCGGTGCTGTCACCCTGGCAACGCTCTTGCTCGTCTGGGTGCTCCTCTGGGCGTACTTCGTCTGGCAGGGCGTGCCGCAGTTCTTCCCCGGGTGGGCCCACGATTGGCTGGCCCGGTTGCCGGGGATCAGCTGAGGGCGCCTGGGCGCGAGACGATTTCCTCGCCCGGGCCAGGAGCGGCTATTGTTTCCCTCCGTGTCCCCGGCGATCCCGTGGGCACCCTGGACGTGTAGCTCAGCTGGTTAGAGCGCTCGCTTCACACGCGAGAGGTCAGGGGTTCGAGTCCCTTCACGTCCACCACAGCAAACCGCGCTGACCTGCGGAAACGCTCTTTGTGCTATCTCTGGTGCAGTGATCGTGCGATCTACGTGCGATAGCGTGCACAGCGACTCGGGGTGCTTGGCAGAGTCTTCGCCCAGTGGGCTGGATCGCTGGTCGGGTCAGGGCGTGCCAAGACGAGCGGGGTGCCGCCCCTGTGACCCATCTGCGTTTCACGATGCGTTCCGCGAGGCCCACGCCGACGGGGAGGAGAGAGAACGTGGGCCTGCGCCCTGCAGGGGCACTGAGGGCACTTGGGTGGCGATGGCCTGGCCGAAGCAATGCTCCCGACCTGCAACCAGACCCGGCCACTCGTCGGTGGTGGCCATTGGGGGGGGCGGTTCCGCAGTGCTTGACGTCGCGGGTGCAGCGGCCGTGCCTTTGGGCCACTGGAGTGTGCGATCACGGCGGCGGACGCGTGGTCGGCTCGCCGCGGCAGACGGATCGGAGACGGGGGAGCGGTGCCTGATCAGTGAAGCTCGTACCGCCGGTCGTAGGCGCCAGTCCGTTCCTGGTGCTCCAGAAAGGATCCCTTCTGGAGGGAGCGTCCGTCGGCGCCGACCGCGCGGCATCAGCAGGCGGGCTGCCGGGACACCACCAGTTGCGGCACGCGCGGCGGGTAGACGCCCCAGAGACGTGATGCCGGCTTCGTGGATCCGCTGCAACAAAAAGGTTCCAAGGGGTTCCCAGGGGGCGTAGGTTGCCAAGTGGCCCACCGACGCGCCACTGACTCCGGAGCGAGAGGGCCCACGGCACGCCTCGATGCCGCGCCATCTCTGCACTTGGGAGAGCCATGGCCACCACACACCGCCGCTCCAGCCTACGACGAGGTGTAGCAGTACTTGCTGCGATCTCTGCTGCTGCGCTTCCGATCGCGGTCACCTCGACCGCAGATGCCGCCGTCAGCCCTGACCGTCCGGTCAGTGTGGACAGCCCGTACGTGAAGGCGAACGGCCGTACGCCGTCGGCTGGCGACGCCATCACGGCCTGCGGTAATAATCGACGCCAGCAGAACGAGCCCACCGCGGCCGTCGACCCGGCCGCGGGTTACCAGAACGTCATCACGTCCGGCTCCAACGACTACTGCACGGCCGAGCTCGCCGGCGGCACGTGGACCGGCTTCTACCGTTCGACCGATAGCGGCAGCACGTGGACCGACTCGCTGCTGCCGGGCTACCCCACGGACCGGTCTCCGGAGGGCCTCGCCAGCCCCCTCCAGCAAGCAGGCATCGCCAATGCCGGTGACCCGGTGCAGGCTTGGGACCGCCAGGGACGCCTGTTCTATATGGGCAACGCCTTCAACCGCGCTGCGCCGCAGAACGGCAGCGTCTGGGTGGCGACCTACGACCAGCACGCTGCCCACTACGTCCGCACGGTGATCGTCGGCCGTGGCACTCCGGCGCTCACGGGCAAGTTCAACGACAAGACGTCGATCGAGGTAGACCGCGGTCTGTCCAGTGTGCACGCCGGCAACGTGTATGTCGCCTGGAGCGTCTTCCAAGGCAGCGGTAACAACGAGATCATGTTCGCTCGCTCGACCGACCACGGCCTGACCTTCAGCCACCCGCAGAAGGTCTCGGTTGGCTCTAAGGGCAACCAGTTCGCCGACATCGCGGTCACCCGCAACGGCACCGTCTACGTCGCCTGGAACGGCACGGTTGGCAGCAGGGCTCTTGGCCACGACGCCATGCTCTGGGCGCGGTCCACCGACGGTGGCAGTACCTTCACCCGCGCCCAGGTAGCGGCGAACTACGACGGCTTCGACGCCGCTGACTTCGCCGGCGATCCGCAAGCCGCCACGCAGGCCCACGAGCAGGCCTTCGAACACGCCGACGGTCCCGAGTCGGACGCCGAGCCCACCTCGGCAGGCGACTCACGTGACTGCGGCTCCGGCCCCTTCGCCTGCCGCAGCGGGTTCGTCTTCTTCCGGCACGACAGCCAGCCAAGGATCACAGCCGACCCGGCTGACGCTAGCAACACGGTGTACATGGTCTACGACGCCACAGTTCCCTCGACCGAGGTGCCCTCCACGTCGACGTACAACACCGCGCCGGTGCGCAACGGGACGCTGATGGTCGGGCAGGGGGCCGTGTACCTCACCAAGAAGATCGGCGACGGCGCCTGGGCCACGCCCCACCAACTCGCCCCTACACCGGTGGGCCACCAGTTCTTCCCAGACATCAACGCCGATGGTGGCTACCTCTTCTCGCTGTGGCACGACAGCCGCAAGGACGGTGCCGACTACAGCGTGCAGAACCCTCCGGGTAACAAGAGCGCCCGCGACGCCTACGGCTTCCACCTGGCCAACGCTGGACTCGACACCTACGGTGCGACCTCGATCGACGGCGGTGCCAGTTGGTCGGTGGTCCGCCTCTCGTCGGTGTCGCAGATGCCGAACTACGAGATGTTCGGTGACCGCCGAGTCCCCTTCCACGGCGACTACAACTACGTCTCAAGCGTAGGCAACTTCGCCTACGGCACCTGGACCGACACCCGCCAGGTGGTCGGTGGGGATGACCCGAGGTATGCCGGTGGAGAAGGGTTTGACGTGTTGCAGTGCCGGACCCAGCTCGCCGACGGCAGCTACGGCCCGGACACCTGCCCCAACTCCGGTGGCCTTGACCAGGACATCTTCGGCACGT
>JBDTAU010000450.1:0-3352 GCA_039924465.1 Dermatophilaceae bacterium | reverse complement strand
CGACCGCGAGCACCCCCCGGTCACCCAGCCCCAGCAGTCGGGCAGGGGTCACGGTGGCCGACTCGGCGGCATACGGCAACGGCAGTCCGGACCTGACGACGCGCGCGACGATGTCGGCGATGTGGCTCGTGCCGCCCGCGATGGAGCCGAGTGGCTCCCCCGGAGCTGTCTGCAGCCGCGCGGTGCCGTCGGTGACCAGGACGGCCAATCCGCCCAGCACATAAGGGCCGTCACCGATCCCGGCCGCCGCCATCGAGTCGGAGACGAGGGCCACCTGGCCCGGCCCCACGAGGTCGAGGACGGTGCGGACCGTGTCATCGGACAGGTGCGCCCCGTCGGCGATGAGCTCGAGGGTGAGGCCGTCGCGCACGGCTGCCCGCAGCAGCGCGGGGACGGCGCCGGGTGTCCGGTGGTGCCACGGGTCCATCCCGTTGAAGAGGTGGGTGGCGATGTCGGCGCCGGCCTCCACGGCCCGCCCGACCTCGCCGTAGCTCGCCGTCGTGTGGCCGATCGCAGCGTGCACGCCGGCGCTCGTGAGCCACCCGACGAGGTCGAGGCCGTGGTCGCGTTCCGGCGCGAGCGTGACCTGCCTGATGTGTCCCCGTCCGAGATCCAGCAACCGCTCGACCTCGGTGAGGTCGGGGTCGCGCAGCAGTGCGGGGTCGTGGGCGCCGCAGCGGGCCTGCGCCAACCAGGGGCCCTCGAGGTGGATCCCGTCGATCAGCCCGTCGTCGACGAGGTCCGCGAGGATCGTCACGCCCCGCTCGAGGTCGGTCGGGCTCATCGAGACGAGGCTGGCGATCAGGCTCGTCGAGCCCCGTCCGTGGTGGTGCCGGGCGGTCGCCGCGGCCGCTTCGGGGTCGAGGTCGGTGAAGGCGGTGCCCCCACCGCCGTGGCAGTGCATGTCGACGTAGGCCGCTGTCATCGTGCCGCTCACCGGGATCGCTCCCGGGGTGGCCGGCTCCTCCGGCGGAAGGGCACGCACGGCGGTGATCCGGTCGTCCGTGATGTCGATCTCGGCCGGGGCGATCGCGCCGTCGAGGAGGGCGGGGCCGTGCAGAGTCGTGGTCACCCGTCGATTCTGTCCTGCCGTGGCCGGCCGGTCGAGGTGGTCCCCGCCGGTCGAGGCGGCCTCCCCGGTCGAGGCGGCCTCCCCGGGCACGGTGGTGGCGCCCGTCGAGCAGTCCCGGCTCCGCTGCGAATCGGTGGGCGCGGCGGTCGAGATCGGCGGGTAGCGTGGTCGCCGTGTCTGCCCGCCCCCTGTCCGAGCTGGTCCATCCGTCCTGGCTGCCGATCCTCGAGCCAGTCGCGGGCACGATCGCCTCGCTGGGTGAGTTCCTGCGCGCCGAGGTGGTCGCGGGCCGGGGCTACCTTCCGGCCGGGGACGCCGTCCTACGCGCCTTCACCAGACCGATCGAGGACGTCCGGGTGCTCATCGTCGGGCAGGACCCCTACCCGACGCCGGGTCACCCCGTCGGGCTCAGCTTTTCCGTGGCCCCTGAGGTGCGCCCGGTGCCGCGGTCGTTGCAGAACATCTACCAGGAGCTCGGCACTGACCTCGGGCTGCCGGCCCCCACCAACGGCGACCTCGGACCGTGGTTCGAGCAAGGTGTCCTGCTGCTCAACCGGGTGCTCACCGTGACCCCGGGGAAGCCCGCGAGCCACCGCGGTAAGGGCTGGGAAACCATTACGGCACAGGCGATCTCGGGACTCGTCGCCCGCGGCGGGCCACTGGTCGCGATACTCTGGGGTCGTCAGGCCCAGTCACTCGGGCCATCCCTCGGCCAGGTTCCACGGATCGAGAGTGCCCACCCGTCGCCGCTGTCCGCGCGGACCGGGTTCTTCGGCTCTCGACCGTTCAGCCGGGCCAACGACCTCCTCGCCCAGCAGGGCGCCACCCCCATCGACTGGAGGCTCACATGACCTCGACCCCCACTCCTCCTCCCGCTCCGGCTCCCGGCGCTCCGCGAATCTGGACCCGCTACGTCGCGATCGGCGACTCCTTCACCGAGGGCATGTGCGACGACGACCCGACCTTCCCCCATGACGGCGAGTTCGCCGGCTGGGCGGACCGACTCGCCGCGCACCTGACCGAGTTGGCGAGCGCCAGCGGAGCCAGCTTCGGCTATGCCAACCTCGCGGTCCGAGGCCGCAAGCTCGCGGACGTCGTCGGGCCACAGCTCGAGGCGGCGCTCGCCCTGGAGCCCGACCTGGTCAGCATGGTCGGGGGCGGCAATGACATCCTGCGCCCCAAGGCCGACCTCGATGCCCTCGCCGCGCGGCTGGAGGCTGCCGTGGTCCGGATCCGGGCGACGGGGGCCGACGTGCTCCTCGCGACCCCGGTGGACCCAGCCGATGCGCCGCTCGTCAAGGCGACCCGCTCCCGGGCCGCCATCCACACCGCCAACATCTGGAGCATCGCGGAGCGACACGACGCCCACGTCATCAACCAGTGGGGGCTGCGGGCCTTGCGCGACTGGCGCATGTGGGGGCAGGACCGGATCCACATGACGACCGAAGGTCATCGACGCGTGGCCCTGGCGGCACTGCACGCCCTCGGGCACGACCTACCGGGCGGGACCGACTGGGACACCCCGTTGCCGCCGGCGCCGCGCGTCCCGCGGCGCGAGGCGATCGAGGCTGACGCGCGGTGGGCCAAGCAGTTCCTCGGCCCATGGGTGCAGCGACGCCTCACCGGCCGCTCCTCCGGCGACCACCGCACCGCCAAGCGGCCGGCGTGCGCTCCTCTCGAGCTGCGCCGCCCCGACTGAGCATCCCGGTGAGCCCGGGGTGCTCCTTCGCTCGTCCGGGGCGGAGCAGCCCCGACGGGTCAGCCGGCGGCCGTGGTGAAGGCCGCCTCGAAGATGTCCAGCCCCTCGCTCAACAGGTCATCGCCCGCGGCCAGCGGCGGCAGGAAGCGGAAGACGTTGCCGTAGGTGCCGCACGTCAGCGTGACCAGGCCCTGGGCGTGGCACTCCTTGTTGACCGCAGCGGTCAGGGCAGCGTTGGGCGTGAGGTCCCCGGCGTCGTTGACGAGCTCGATCGCGAGCATCGCCCCGCGCCCACGGATGTCACCGATCTGGGGGAACCGCTCGGCGAGCGCCCGCAGGCGCGGCAGGAAGAGCGCCTCGACCTGCTTGGCCCGGCTGCACAGGTCCTCCTCCTTCATCGTCTCGATCGCCCCGAGCGCGGCGGCGCAGGCGACGGGGTTGCCGCCGTAGGTGCCGCCCAGCCCGCCGGCATGCACGGCGTCCATCATCTCGGCCCGACCCGTGACGCCAGCCAGTGGCAGCCCGCCGGCCATCCCCTTGGCCGTGGTGATGAGGTCGGGCACGACCTCCTCGTAGTCACA
>JBDTAU010000449.1:0-2978 GCA_039924465.1 Dermatophilaceae bacterium | reverse complement strand
CATGGGCGTGATGATCATGGTGCAGTCGTCCAGCGTCATACCGATGCTGGTGGCGAGGGCGTAGGAGTGCAGGCAGATCGCCCGGTGTGAGTAGTAGACGCCCTTGGGCCGACCAGTCGTACCCGTCGTGTAGCAGGCTGAGTAGGCGGACTTCTCGTCGACCTCTGGCCAGTCGATCGTCTGGTCGGCAGCGCTGAGGAGGTCCTCAAAGTGATGGAGGTTCTCGATCGAGGTGGTGATCTCGGAGAGCGGTTTGTCGGTCATGACGACCCATGCCTTGACACCGGGCAGGTGGGGCGCGACGGCCTCCGCGAGCGGGAGCAGGGTCTCGTCGACCAGAACGACCGACGTGCCACTGTCTTGAAGGACGTAGATCAGATCCGGCGGGCTGAGCCGCAGGTTGAGCTGGACCATGCACGCAGCAATGCCCGGGATCGCCCAGTACAACTCGAAGTGCCGCCGGCTGTTCCAGTCGACGATGCCGACCCGATCGCCGGGCTGGACCCCGAGCCCACGAAGGGCGTTGGCGGACCGCTGGATTCGGGCGTAGGCGTCAGCGTAGGTGTAGCGGTCCCAGCCTCCGTCGGAGGTGCGGTAGACGATCTCGCGCTCGCCGTGCGTGCGGGCGGCATGCCTGATGAAGGTGGTGGTGTTGAGTTGGACGTCGTCCCCCATGGTGGAGGGGTATCCGGAGACGATCGGTCGCGTGGTTGCGGTCACGGGGATTCCTTCTTTCATCGGGGAGCCATACGGAGGGCGCCGTCGAGGCGGATGACCTCACCGTTGAGCATCTGGTTCTCGACGATGTGGGTGGCGAGGGCAGCGAACTCGGCGGGGTCGCCGAGTCTGGATGGGAAGGGCACCTGGGCGCCCAGTGAGTCACGGGCCTCCTGCGGGAGGCTGCCCATCATCGGGGTGAGGAACAGCCCGGGTGCGATCGTGGCGACGCGAATCCCATAGCGGGCCAACGCGCGAGCGATCGGCAGCGTCATCGAGACGATGCCGCCCTTGGACGCCGCGTAGGCTGCCTGCCCGATCTGGCCGTCGAACGCTGCCGCTGACGCAGTGTTCACGATGACGCCGCGCTCCCCGCTCGGGCCGGGCTCGTTCTCGCGCATGGCATCTGCGGCCAACCGGATGACGTTGAACGTGCCGCCCAGGTTGACCCCGATGACGCGCATGAAGTCCTGGAGCGAGTGCGGCCCGTTCTTGCCGATCACCTTGGCGGCGACACCGATCCCGGCGCAGTTGACGACACCAGAAAAGGGGCCGTCCTGGTGACTGGCCACGTCGACGGCCTGTGCGACCTGGGACTCATCGGTGACGTCGGTGCGCACGAAAGTGGCCCCGTCCAGGGCCTCGCCACCAAGGTCGGCGACCACGACGTGGGCTCCACGCTCGAGGAGGGCTGCGGTGGTGGCTGCACCGAGTCCTGAGGCGCCGCCGGTGACGAGGAATGTTCGACCGTTGATCTGCATGCTGTCGCCCCTTAGGAGAGTCGCTCGATGATGGTGGCGTTGGCCATGCCGCCGCCCTCGCAGATGGTGAGCAGCCCGTAGCGGGCCCCGCGTCGCTCGAGCTCGTTGAGCAACTGGGTCAGGAGCCGGGCCCCGGTCGAGCCGAGCGGGTGACCGATGGCGATCGAGCCACCGTTGACGTTGAGCTGATCCGCCGGGTAGCCGAACTCGGCCTGCCACAGCATGGGGACCGGGGCGAAGGCCTCGTTGACCTCGACGAGGTCGATGTCGCCGATGCTGAGGCCGCTCTGCTCCAGTGCCTTGCGGCTGGCGGGCAGGATCGCGGTGAACTGCAGGACCGGGTCGTCCGCGGCGACCGCCATGGAGACGATCCTGGCGCGCGGTCGGAGGCCTGCCGCCTCGGCGGCGGACCGGTCGGCGACGAGCAGCGCCGCGGCGCCGTCGCTCATCTGGGAGGCGTTCGCGGCGGTCACCACACCGTCCGGTCTGAAGACGGGCGCCAGGGCGGCCATCCGCGCGCGATCAATGTTTGCCCGGATGCCCTCGTCGCGTGTCATGCGGGACGCGCTGCCGTCCTCGGCCTTCAACTCGATGGGGACGAGTTGGTCCGCGAAGTAGCCGGCCACGGTCGCGTGATGCGCCTTCGCGTGGCTCCCGGCAGCGAACTCGTCGAGTTGCTCTCGGGTGAAGCCCCACTTGTCGACGATGAGTTCGATGGAAAGGCCTTGCGCGGGGAGGTTGCCGTCGTAGCGGGCCAGTGCTTTCTCACCGTACCAATCACCCTGTGGTCCACCCGGGTTGAAGAGCGGGCCGAGGTCGATGCGAGACATCGACTCGACCCCCGCGCCGATGGCGAAGTCGTACTCTCCGGACCGGACCGCCTGGGCGGCAAAGTGGACCGCCTGCTGGCCCGAGCCGCACTGACGGTCGAGCGTCGTACCGGGCAGCGACTCGGGGAACCCCGCCCCCAGCACGGCGTTGCGAGCGATGTTGCCGCTCTGCTCCCCACGCTGCGCGGCGCAGCCGACGATCACGTCGGCAAGCCGCTCGGGTGCCAGGCCGGTGCGCTCAACGAGGGTGGCGAGGGTGTGGGCCAGCAGGTCCGTGGGGTGCCAGCCACTCAACTGGCCCCCACGCTTGCCGACGGGGGTACGCACTGCATCGACAAGCACTGCTTCGCGGGTCATGGACGGGCTCCTTCGGGAGGGACGATGGGTGGAAGTGACGTGAGTGCTGGTGGACGGCGGCATCGATCGAGCGTGAGGCGCTGCCGCGTGGCCGCGGACCGATCAGGCATTGAAGCGGTCCCGCAGGCGGTGCTTGAGGATCTTGCCGGAAGGATTGCGCGGGATCTCGTCGAGGATGAGGTCGCGGGGCAGCTTGTAGTCAGCAATCAAGTCCCTTCCGAAGGTGCGGAGGTCCTCGAGGGTCAGGTCGGTGCCCGGCTTCGGCGTCACGATCGCGACGACCGACTCCCCGTACTCCTCCGAGTCACGGCCG
>JBDTAU010000448.1:0-4510 GCA_039924465.1 Dermatophilaceae bacterium | reverse complement strand
CGTGACGCAGACGGTGCTGGTGACGGTGACCGCCAGCCCACCGACGCCCTCCTCCACCACCTCGAAGGCAGCGACCAGCACGACTGCGACGACGCCAGCGCGGGCCACTGCGGCCTCGTCCACGACGGCCCCTAACGCCCGAGAGGCGGGATCGTTATCGTGTGGTCCGGGGGGAGGCGGGACGGCGACCACCACCGGGACACCAGCACCACCCCCCAGTGGTTGCTGAGCCCGGACCAGGTGGGGTGCCGCTCAGCACAGAGGGTGGTCGAAGCGTCGGGTGCCGCTCAGCTCAGAGCAGGCGCCACACCGTCACGCCCAGGGTGACGAGTGAGAGCAGTCCGGCGATCCCGGCGAGTGCCGCGCCGCGTCGATCCCTGGTCCAGGCGAGGGTGAGGGTTCCGGCGGTGACGACCGAGAGGATCGCGGCCACGACCGTCTCCTCGGGAACGGCATCGATGGTGCTGAAGATGATGGTGTCGGTGGGGCCGACCTGCACCAGCCACCACACGAGGCGGACCAGGAAGAAGAGCCACCATCCGAGGGTGGCGCCCAGCAGGATCAGCCCGGTCGTGCGCAGGGCTTCTCTCTGGCGCGCCGGAGCGATGGGCGGGCCGGGCGGCTCCGCCCAGGCAGCGGCATACGGCCCGGTCTGAGGGGTCGGCACCAGGTCCGCAGCGGTGCCCCCAGGGGCCGCCGGGAACAAGGAGTCGACCGTCGGGATGACCTCAGTCCGGTCGGTGACGACCTGCAGTGCCTGTGTCGGGGCCGAGCCGCGAGCCGGCACCGTGGGCGCCGGGGCCGGGCCGTCGAGGTGGGGCTGCGGCACGGGCACGGTGAACTGCTGCGGCGGTGCGGGTTGCTCCTGCGACGGTGGCGGCGATGGTTGCGACTGCGGCGGCGGTCCGCTTGCGCCGGAGGGGTTCTCCATGGGCGACAAGGTACCGTCCGCCGCAGCCCTGCGTGGTCACTCCGTCGCAGCCGCGCGGTCCTCGTCGCTGTAGACCAACCCCACCCGCGCTTCGTTGACGGAGGCCCCTGCGGCCCGGGACTGCCGATACCTGCTGATCTTGCGCGAAGTCATCGCCATCGTCACAGCGGCCTGGCCGCGACTGTAGGTCAGGGAGTTGTCCCGGGCGATGCCGATGCTCGCGCCGACCTCGATCGCGTCCTGGTCGGAGCCCATGAAGAGGAACTGCCAGCCGTAGTCCGTGCTCTGGCGCTCGATCATGGCCTTGATGGCGGGGTGGGTCAGCTCGCGGGAGGCGTTCTCCTGACCATCGGTCATGATGGCGACGATGACGTTGCCGGGTCGCTGCTCCTCGGGCAACGCCGCGAGCCGCGTCCCGGCCTCGCTGACGAGACGCCCGATCGAGTCGAGCAGCGCCGTCGTGCCGCGCGGTTGCAGGTCGAGGTCGGGGACTTCGGCGACGGGCAGGTCCCGGTAGACCTCTTCGTAGTGGTCGTCGAACTTCGCGAGGGTCACCCGGCAGGCACCGGTCTGGGTGCGCTGCTCGTTGATGAAGGCGCTGAAGCCGCCCTCGATGTCGGTCCGGATCGACTCCATGGAGCCGGAGCGGTCGAGCAGGAAGTAGAGGTGGGTGAGGTTCTGGTCGGTCATCGTGATCCTCCTTGGATCGAGTGGTGACGCGCTGGGCAGGTCAGCGTGGTGCGTGAGCGGGGTGCGTCAGGGTGGGTGCCTCAGCTGGGGCGTCTGGCCCGGAACCGCATCGGCTTGGGGGTGCTGGTCTCATCGGCGGGTCGGTGCCGGCCCTCTTCGAGGTCGTAGCGGGCCCGCTCGACCCCTGAGGCGGTCACCCGGCCCGCGTCGGAGCCGTAGGCGGCGAGCAGCGAGGTACGGGCCAGCCGGGGACCGACGGCGTTCTCGGAGAGCCCGGCGAGCTGGCCCGCTGCTCGAAGGGAGGTGCCCTGGAGGGTGATCGCTGCGGCCATCGCCTCATCGATGGCGTCGGTGAGGTGCTCCTGGGCAGCCCGCAGGTGGGGCAGCGCCTCGGCCGGGAGGGCGGGGTCGATCTCCCGCAACCGCGCCTCCGCGGCGGCCAGGGCGAGAGCGACGGGGTTCGGTGAACTGGTGGGCATCGCTCGAGCGTAACGCAGTTAGTGCGGTTACACAATAAGAGGAGATGTCGCCGTTAGTGCGATGAGTCCGTATGCCGTTGAGGGCCCTGGCGCCACCCGCCTCCTCCGTCGCGGGTTGCGGCCTCGCCCCCACCCTTCGGCTCCGCGGACCACTGCGAACGTGCTCAGCGGCCTACCGAGCGGTTCAGCGGCCTACCCCGCGATGCCGACTGACGGCGAGGCCTCGGGCCACTTCCCGCGATTTCGGGTGTCAGGGCCGATAATGGGGCACGGTACGAGCGATGCCCCAGGAGGTGCCATGACGCTCAGCGGGTGGGTCCGGCGGCTCTTCGTCACGTCGTCAACCCCGGGGGCGGCGCAGGAGACACGGCGCGATGGACCCAGAGAGTCGATGGCGACGCAGACCCCGGGCGGGTCGGGGCCTCGACCGGGCGAGCCCGTCCAGTGGATCGCCTTCGAGCCCACAGCACTGCGCCGATCGGTCATCTTCGTGCTCATCGCGATCTCGCTGTGGATGGTTGCCGTGTGGGCTTTCGGTGCGCTGGCCCACTTCCTCTTCCTCCTGCTGCTGGCGTGGCTGGTCGCCGCTGCCATGGAGCCCGAGATCCTCTGGCTGATGCGACGAGGCTGGCGCCGGGGGTGGGCCATGGGGGCGACCGGCATCGGCGCGAGCATCATCGCTGTCGGTCTCGTGGCTCTCTTCGGGACCGAACTGGTCCAGCAGGTCAGTCAGTTGGCGAAGTCGGGCCCGCAGATTGTCGACGGTGCCGTCTCGTGGGCCAACCAGACGTTCCACCTGTCGCTCAACGCGGACGACATCACGTCGAAAGTCGACCTGAGTCGCGTCTCAGATTGGGGCGGCACGCTCGCGCAGAGCGCCTTCGGGGTTCTCGGCACCCTCGGATCGGTGACTTTCGACCTGCTCACGGTCATCGTCTTCGCCTTTTATCTGGCCGCGGCGGGACCCAGCCTGCTGGCGTCTCTCGCATCCTGGTTCCCAGCTGAACAGCAGCACGTGTTCGGTAGCGTCTGGCAGACGTCGCTGGCCAAGACGGGCGGCTACGTCATCTCCAAGTTCGTCCTCATCGCCTTGTCGGCCGGGTCTCACGCGATCTTGTTCTGGGCCATCGGGCTGCCCGGGTGGCTGGCCCTGGCTCTGCTCGCCGGCATCACGGCTCAACTGATTCCCATGGTGGGCACCTACATCGGGGTCATTGCCGCGGTGTTGGTGGCCCTCTTCGACAACCCGATCAACGCCGTGTGGGTCGTCATCTTCGCGACCATCTACCAGCAGATCGAGACCTACCTTTTCACTCCCCTGGTGTCCAAGCGCGTCATGGACGTCAGCGCCCCCATCGCGCTCGGCGCCGTCTTCGTCGGGGTGGCGCTCTGGGGGCCGATCGGCGCGATCATCGGCATCCCGCTCGTGGCGGCCGTCGTCTCCCTGCTGGAGACCTACGGGCGCCGCTACGACCTCGTCCCGCAGATCGATGAGGACGGATACCGGAGTGTGGAGCCGACCGACTCGAGTTCGTCCTAGCCGCTCGGCTGACTCCCCTCCCTGTGATGACGCGGCACTCAGGGGTGCTCGGGGCTGACTCGGGGGTGACTCGGCGGTGACTCCGAGAGCGTCAGCACCGCGACGACGGCGGCACCCTCGGTCAGGCCTTCTTGACGCTGGTGAGGTGCGCGAAGACCACGACGTTGCCGAGGTACTGGGAGGTGGCGCGGTCGAAGTTGGTGCAGGTGATCAGGCTCAAGGTCGAGTGGGTCAGGTCCCCGCCCCCGGCGTAGACCAGGTCGGTCGGGAAGTCCTTCCGGTCGGGGTAGGAGCGGACGGCGTTGACGGTGAACACGGCGGTGCTCCCGTCGGCGCGGGTGATGCTGACCGCGTTGCCCGGCTTGACTGCGCCGAGACGGTAGAAGATCGAGGGGCCGCGGATGGTGTCGATGTGCCCGGCGAGCACGCTGGGTCCCGCCTGGCCAGGAGCCGGCGAGTCCTCGTACCAGGCGACCTGGTTGTCCTGCGGTCCAGGCTGCGGCACCTGCAGACCTCCATCCGCCGTCTTGCCGATGGCGAAGACCGGCGACTTCACCCCGATGGCGGGGATGCTGATCTGGGTGGGAGCAGAGGCCGGCAGGTGGAGCGGTTCCGGGGTGGGCGTGGGCGTGGGGGTCAGGGCAGACGGCGTGGACGGCGTCGGGGTCTCGGACGCGGTGCGGTGGACCGGTGAGGACGGGGCTGGCGCCCCATCCGCCACCGTCCCCACCACGCCCACAGCGGCCGGACCCGGCTGGGGCGGACCCGGCCGGATGACCGCGACGCCGATGACGATCATCCCCACGACGATGGCGAGCACCGCCGCGATGAGGGTCAGGAGCACTCGACGGTCACCCAGCCGTGGTGTCA
>JBDTAU010000447.1:0-3205 GCA_039924465.1 Dermatophilaceae bacterium | reverse complement strand
AGAGCTGACGCGGGCCTGACTCAGGCCCGCCGAGGCAGCACCACTCCCAGAATCCGCACCGACACGCCAAGACCACGTCAGGACGCCATGCTGCTGCAGATCCTGCGCCGGGTCGCGATCTTCGTCGTGAGCCTGGCCGTGAGCTCGATGCTCGTCTTCGGGTTCATGGCCGTGCTCCCCGGCGACCCGGCACGGGTCGCGCTCGGGGTCAATGCCTCGGACGCAGCGGTGGCGACGCTGCGGGCCGACTTCGGGCTCGACCGGCCGCTGTTGGCGCAGTACCTGTCCTGGGTGAGCGGGCTGCTGCGCTTCGACCTGGGGGAGAGCTACGTGTCGCGGGCCGCGATCGCGCCACAGCTCATCGATCGGCTCCAGGTCACCCTGTGGCTCGTGGTCTGCGCGATGATCCTGGCGCTCGTCATCGCGGTGCCCTTCGGGACGCTCGCGGCCGTGCGGCACCGGCGGGTCAGCGGGGTGCTGCTCTCGGCGCTGTCCCAGCTCGGGGTCGCCGTGCCGGCCTTCCTCGCGGGCATCATGTTCATCACCTTCTTCGCGGTCAAGCTCGGCTGGTTGCCGGCCGGGGGGTGGACGCCGCCCAGCGAGGACCCGGCGATGTTCCTGCGGCAACTCGTGCTCCCGGTGCTCGCGCTCGGGATCGTCCAGGGCGCCGTCCTGACCCGCTACGTGCGCAGCTCGGTCCTCGACGTGCTGCGCGAGGACTACATCCGCACGGCTCGCGCCAAGGGGCTGACCCCGCTGCGGGCGCTGTGGCGCCACGGCGCCCGCAACGCCGCGATCCCCGTCGTGACGGTGCTCGCGCTGCAACTGGCGACCCTGCTGATCGGCGCGGTCGTCGTCGAACGGGTCTTTGTCATCCCGGGACTCGGGAGCTTGCTGCTCGACCAGGTGGCCAACCGCGACCTCGTCTTCGTCCAGGACATCGTCATGCTCCTCGTCGTGGCCGTCCTGCTCGTCAATTTCGTCGTCGACCTGCTCTACCTCGTCATCGACCCACGACTCAAGGTGCGGGCCTCATGAGCGCTACCGAGGTCCCCGTGCCCGACGGCCTCGGCGGGGAAGCCTTCCCTGGCGGCCCTGGCGGCCCTGTCGATCCTGCGGACCTCGTCGACACAGCCGATCCCGCCGACACGGCCGTCGTGCGGCGGCGGCCCGGCGCCAGCCTCGTCATCGGCGCCGTCATCGTCGTCCTGGTGACCGCGATGGCCCTGGTCTCCTTCGTCTGGACCCCGCACGACCCCGGCTTCGTCAACTCATCGGCCCGGCTGCGCGACGTCGGCGACCCCGTCTATTGGCTCGGCACCGACAAGTTCGGTCGTGACGTCGCCAGCCAGTTGCTCGTCGGGGCGCGGGCCACGCTGTTCGTCGGGATCGTCGCCGTGGGGATCGCGGGAGTCATCGGGGTGCCACTCGGCGTCGTCGGGGCGATGGCGCCGCGGTGGATCGGCGAGCCCCTGATGCGCCTGCTCGATCTGCTGCTCGCCTTCCCCGCGCTGTTGCTCGCGATCATGTTGAGCGCCGTCTACGGCGGGAGCACCCTCGTCGCGATGCTCGCCATCGGGATCGCCTCGGTGCCGAGCTTTGCCCGGGTCGTGCGCAGCGGGGCCCTTCAGGTGCTCAGCACCGAGTACGTCCTCGCCGCGAGGGCCGCGGGGCGGGACTCCTTCGCCATCGGGTGGCGGCACGTGTTGCCCAACGTCGGGGGCCTGGTCATCGTCCAGGGCTCGGTCGCCTTCGCCATCGCGATCCTCGCCGAAGCGGCGCTGTCCTTCCTCGGCTACGGCACACCCGTCGACCAGCCCTCGTGGGGGCGGATGCTGCAGGAGAGCCAGGAGCTGCTCTTCTCCGCGCCCCGCCTCGCGATCATCCCCGGTATCGCCATCGCGGTGGCCGTGCTCGGCTTCAACCTGCTCGGCGATGGCCTGCGCGATCACTACGACCCGCGCCTCGAGGAGAACCGATGACAGCAATGACCGAAGAGGCCGCAGCGACCGAGCAGGTCCTCGAGGTCCGGGACCTGTCCGTCCGGATCGGGCGGGTGGCGCTGCTGCACGACCTGACCTTCTCGATCGCGCGCGGCGAGCGGGTCGGGCTCATCGGCGAGTCCGGCTCCGGCAAGTCGCTGACCAGCCTCGCCCTGATGGGGCTGCTGCCGGAGCAGGCCGTCGTCGACGGATCGATCCGGTTGCTCGGCGCCGAGGGGGAACTCGTCGGCGCCAGTGAACGGCGCCTCGCCCGGTCCCGGGGACGCGACATCGCCATGGTGTTCCAGGAGCCGATGACGGCACTCAACCCGACCATGCGGGTCGGCGTGCAGGTGGCCGAGTCGCTGACGGTCCACCACACGATCAAGGGCCGGCACGCAGTATGGGAGCGGGTGCTCGAGTTGCTCGGCCAGGTGGGCCTGCGGGACCCGGCCGAGACGGCCAAGGCCTTCCCGCACCAGCTCTCCGGTGGCCAGCGCCAGCGGGTCGTCGTCGCGATCGCCCTCGCCAACGACCCGGGACTCCTCGTCTGTGACGAGCCGACCACGGCGCTCGACGTCACCGTCCAGGCCACGGTGCTCGACCTCATCGTGCGGGGGGTCGAGTCCCGTGACGCCGCCATGCTCCTCATCACCCACGACCTGTCCGTCGTCGCGACGGTGTGTGAGCGCGTCCTCGTGATGTACGGCGGCCGGATCGTCGAGGCGGGCACCGTCGCCGATGTCTTCACCAGGCCACGACACCGCTACACGGAGGGGCTGCTCGCGGCGTCCGACCTCGATCTCGTCGACGAGGCGGGTCGACTGCGCACCATCGCCGGGTCGGTGCCGCCGGCGGGACACTTCCCGCAAGGGTGCGTCTTCCGCAACCGCTGTCCACACGCGACCGACCTCTGCGCCAGCCAACCGCCGTGGACCGGAAGCGACCCCGAACACGGTTACGCCTGCCACCACCCGGCCGGGGGCGGCTCGTGACCGCGGCGATCAGCGTCGAGAACCTGACCCGGACCTACCGCCGGCCGCGGACTTCCCTGCGCCAGCCCGGACCGGTCGTCGAGGCGTTGCGCGGGGTCAGCTTCGACGTCGAGCGGGGCGAGCGCTTCGGCATCGTCGGCGAGTCCGGCTGCGGCAAGTCCACGCTCCTGCGGTTGCTCGCCGCGCTCGACCAGCCGACGTCGGGGCGGGTCTTCGTCGAAGGCATGG
>JBDTAU010000446.1:0-2926 GCA_039924465.1 Dermatophilaceae bacterium | reverse complement strand
GCAGGGTCTCCCCGGCGGAGAGCGGGATGACCGAGAAGGTCACGGCGTGGTCGGCGAGGAAGTGGAACCAGGCGTTGGGCTGCACGTGCAGGGACAGGTCGCCGAGGCGCGGCGTCGTCAGGTCACCGAGCAGCCGGCGCGACACCGCCGTCCCGTCCGCGCTGTGGGACTCCCCCGCCAGGTCGAGCGGGCTTCGCTCGATCCGGAACCCGGTCGGCCGGTCCACCACGTCCTCGTGCAGATCGGTCGGCATCTGTCTGACCCGGCAGGCCTCCTGAAGGTCCGCCTTCGCGCGCTCATACCGCTCCACCACGGGCCGCAGGCGCGGCGTGATGTCCGCCTCGCCGTAGCCGAAGATCGGGAAGTAGGCGGCGATGAGCTCCGGGTGCCCATCACAGTGGTAGCACTCACGGTTGTTCTCAATGACGAGCTTCCAGTTGCCGGGCTCGATGACGTCCACCTGCGCCGCAACCTTGGTCCGTCCGAGCTGGTGGGGGGCGAGGTAGGGCGTGATGATGTCGGCGACCTCGTCGATGTCCGCGGGGGGATCCTCGGCGAGGCAGATGAAGATCAGTCCGCCGATGTCACGGATGTGGACTTGCTTGAGCGCGAAGCACGACGGGTCGAAGTCGGGCGCCTGCGACTCGGCGTGCAGCAGGCTGCCATCGGTGGCGTAGGTCCACTTGTGGTAGCCGCAGACGATGTTGCCGACGGAGCCCCGCTCCTCGATGAGGACCCTGGCTCCGCGGTGCCGGCAGACGTTGTGCAGGGCCCGGACCTGCTCGTCGTCGTCCCGCAGGATGATCACCGACCACGGCCCCACCGTCACGGTGAAGAAGTCCCCCGGCTCGCGGACCTCCGCGCTGGTCCCCACGAAGATCCAGTGCCCACCAAAGATCTCGCGGACGTCGGTCTCAAAGATCGCCTCGCTGATGTAGAACGGAGCCTCGAGGCTGTGCCCCTCCCGTCGCCGGTCGAGCAGGTCCACCAACGTGGCCTCGGCGGCGCGCGTAGCACGGATCGTCATTCTTCCTCCCTGTGTTCTGCCCCTGACAACTACTGGATGTGCTTTGGTCTGACTGGAAGTTTCCCGTGGCTCACAGGCGCAGGCAGAGACGGAGTGCGTCGTAGATGGCGGCGTGGATGTTGCGACTGGTGACGGCGTCACCGATGCGGAAGAGCTGGTAGCTGCCGGCGTCGTTGCGGACGACCTCTTGTGGCCCGCCCGCAAGCAGGGCGTCGATGTCGACCTCGCCGCCGTTGCGGGAGCCGGGAACGAGGTCGTGATAGAGGTCAGCGACCGGCAGTGTCCCGTGCTCGACGACGACGTGGTCCACGATCCGGGCGACCTCCAGGTCGGCGTACTCGCTCCAGAGCGTGACCTCGAGCTTGCCGGCCTCGGCCCGGCGGACCCGGCGCAGATAGTAGGGCAGCATCCCCGTGACCCCGTGCTCAGCGAAGCTCTTGAGGTAGGCCGGCGAGTTCATCGCGCCCACGTCCGGGGCGATGACCCGCTCGGGGGTCACGAATTCCACGGAGGCACCGCGGATCGCGAGGGTCTCGGCGGCGTCCATGCCCGGGTAGCCGCCGTGGTCATCGAAGACGAGCACCGAGCCGGTCGTGTGCAGCGATCCGTCCATGACGTCCCAGACGTCGTGGACCAGGTCCTTCCCCTCGGCCAGGAACTCGCGGTTGGGCAGGCCACCGGTTGCCACGATGACCACGTCCGGGTTCTCCGCGAGCACCTCCGCGGCCTCGGCGAACCGCCCGGTGCGGATGTCGACCCCGTGGTGCTTGGCTTCAGCGAGACGCCAGTCGATGATGCCGATGAGGTCGCGGCGGTGCGGCGAGGTCGACGTGAGCCGCACCTGCCCGCCCACCAGGTCATTCGCCTCGAAGAGGATCACCTCGTGGCCGCGGGCACCGAGCACCCGGGCCGCCTCGAGACCGGCGGGTCCGCCGCCGACCACGACCGCGCGCCGCCGCGTCCCACTGGTCCGGCCGATCTCGTGGACCAGGGTCTGCTCCCGACCCGCGGCCGGGTTGTGGATGCACTTGGCGTCCCCGGACTGATAGATCGCGTCCAGGCAGTAGTTGGCCCCGACGCACGGCCGGATCCGGTCCTCCTCACCGGCGGCGATCTTGTTGACCAGGTGCGGGTCCGCGATCTGGGCCCGCGTCATCCCGATCAGGTCGACGAGTCCCTCGCGCACGGCATACCGCGCCGTCGCGACGTCCGCGATCCGGGAGGCGTGCATGACGGGGATGCCGACGCGTTCGCGGATCCGACCGGTCCACTCCAGGAACGGCGCGGACGGTTGCCCCATCGACGGGATGACCTTCGAGAGGGTGTGGTCGCTCTCGATCGTGCCCTTGATGGTGCTGACGAAGTCGACGCCGTCCTCGACGTAGGCACCCAGTGCGGTCACGGCGTCGTCCTCGGTGAGGCCGCCGGCGCGGTCCTCGTCGAGCGTCATCCGGACCCCGAGGATGAACTCCGGACCGACTGCCTCGCGGACCGCCCGGATCACTCGGCGTGGGAACCTCATCCGGTGCTCGAGGCTCCCGCCGAACTCGTCCTGGCGATGGTTCGTCGTCGGGGACAGGAAACTGTCGAACAGGTGCCCGTAGGACTGTAGCTCGATCCCGTCGAGCCCGCCGGCCTGACAGCGCAGCGCCGCCTCGGCGTAGTGCCGCACGATCCGGTCCAGGTCCCACGCCTCCGCCTCCTTCGGGAAGGCCCGGTGGGCCGGTTCGCGCAGCGGGGAGGCAGACAGCACGGGCAGCCAGTCACCGGAATAGTTGCTGGTGCGCCGACCCAGGTGGGTCACCTGACACATGACGGCCGCACCCGCGGCATGGACGTCATCGGTGAGCCGCCGCAGCCACGGGACGATCTCGTCCTTGTAGAGCAGCAGGTTGCCGA
>JBDTAU010000445.1:0-3176 GCA_039924465.1 Dermatophilaceae bacterium | reverse complement strand
GCCAGAAGTGCCAAACCCACGATGATCCTTCTGGCCACGGTGTGGGATCGCTTCATCTGATCGGTCGGCATGGCCCGACCAGTCTAGATAGATTGCTCAGGTAGTCCCGACCGACCGCACCGACGCGAAGGATCTCCAATGGGCAAACGCACCGTGACCGTGACCGGGACCGGCCGGGCAGCCGTCGCTCCCGACGTCGTCCGCCTCGACCTGCGGATCGGGCATGACGCGCCCGATGTCGCCGCAGCCTTGTCCGGCGCCGCCAGCGGCCTGACCACCGTGGGCGCGGCGATCCGCGCCCACGACGTGGCTGACGTCGATATCCGCACTCTGGATGCCAGCGTCGGCCAGAGATACGACAACACCGGCAACCCGATCGGCTTCAGCGCCCAGCAGCGCGTCGCAGTGACCGTGCGCGATCTTGATGCGGTGGGTCCGATCCTCGAGTCGGCCGCGGAGTCCATCGGCAACGCGTTCCTCGTCGATCAGGTGCGCCTCGACGTCGCCGACCGTTCTGCCGGCTTGCAGCAGGCCCGAGACGCGGCCTTCGCTGAAGCCAAGGCCAAGGCGCAGCAGTATGCCGCTCTCTCGGGTCTCGAGTTGGGCTCGGTCCTCGGGGTGGCGGAGGGCGGAGTCGCTCCGGTGATGTTCGGAAAGATGGCGCTGGCCTCCCGGGACATGGCAGGCGCCGGCATGCCGATCGAGGGGGGCGACCTCGACCTGAGCGCCATCGTCACGGTGACGTGGGAACTGCGCTGAGCGGCATACGGCAACATTTGTGTCGGTCGGGCTGCGGAATACCTGCCGCGCACGTTCCGTTGCCCCAGACATGGCAACCACAGAACTGACCTCGCAGACCTTCGAGAAGACGGTGCTGGACAACGACATCGTGCTGGTTGACTTCTGGGCCTCCTGGTGTGGCCCGTGTCGCCAATTCGCCCCCGTCTATGACGAGGCATCAGCGAGCACCGACCACGAGGGCATCGTGTTCGGCAAGGTAGACACCGAGGCCGAGCAGTCCCTGGCGTCGGCCGCGAACATCACCTCGATCCCCACCCTGATGGCGTTCAAGGAAGGGGTGCTCGTGTTCTCGCAGCCGGGCGCCCTCCCCCAGTCCGCCCTCAAGGACGTCATCGAGCAGGTCAAGGCCCTGGACATGGCGCCGATCAAGGAGCAGCTGGCCCAGGAAGCCCAGCAGCCGTCCGATACCGCCCAAGAAGCCTGAGGGCACGTGTTCCGACTCCTGCTGAACCTCATCTGGGTCATCTTCGGAGGGTTCTGGCTCTGGCTTCTCTACCTCCTGGCCGGCGTCATCGCCTGCATGACGATCATCGGGATCCCGTTTGGCATTGCCGCGTTCCGGATCGGGTTCTACGCGCTGTGGCCCTTCGGCCGCACCGTCGTTGATCATCCCGCCGCTGGCTTGGGCTCAGGAGTCGGCAACATCGTGTGGGTCATCCTCTTCGGGTGGTGGCTGGCCCTGGCGCACATCATGACTGCCATCGCCCAAGCTGTGACGATTGTCGGGATCCCACTGGCACTCGGCAACCTCAAGTTGATCCCGGTCTCCCTCTTCCCCCTCGGCAAGCGGATCGTGCCGGCTCCGGGGAACGGCTACTCCGCCTTCGGGCCCGATCCACTCGGGCCGGGACGAACGAGCACGACGGAGAACCTCCGACTGCGCTGACCCACGCCAGCCGGCGCGACCCCGGCTCTGACGCTGGAGGCGGTGAAGCCGCCGCCGGGGTGGTTCCGGCCAGACGTCACGGCCGAATCACGCGGTCGGATCGTACTTCGTGGCTGGCCCGGTCGGGAGGATCCAGCGCCACTGCGCCCGGCGGCGTCGACCGGCGGCTCGTCCGATCTCCGGGCGGTCATGCGGATGGTGGTGGTAGTGCGCGAGCGTGAGCCACAACCGGACCGCGTCGGTGTCGAGCAGGCCCGGGTGGATCATCGGGGCGGTGGGCCGGCCGCGGTGGTCCCGGGCGATCACGTCGGGGGCATCCACCTCGATCTCACGCTGGGACCCGCGCTCGAGCACCGGCACGAGGGTCCGGATCTGCTCCCAGCGCGCGGCGAAGTGGCCGGCCGGGTCCTGCACGACGATCCCGGCCGCACTCAGGGTGAGTCGATGGACCGACATCGGTCGGGCCAGGTAGAGGCCCACCCCAACGAGGAGGACCCCGATCGGGAGCGTCGTCCACCAGGGGAGCCCGACGTGGACGGTCGGCCCGACCTGTTCGAGCCGACCGTCGCGCATCAACTCGAAGTGCACCACCAGGATGACACCCCACAGCACGAGCCCGACGGGGAGCAGGCCGAGCGGTCGGGGCGCCGCGAAACTGACGGCTCGAGCGGCCGGATCGTGGATCGGTCGTCGTGGCACGTGCCACGGGACGAAGGCGGTCGCGATCAGGGTCACTGCAGCCAGATGGCCAACCGTGACCCACGCCCCGAGCCCCCCACCTCCCAGCGCTCGGTCCACGACGATGACCAGCCCCACCAGAGCCACGATCGGCACCAGCAACAGCGGGTGAACGGTAGGCCTGCGCGCGCGCCACGGCTCCGGGGTCAGGCTCGGGTCGCGCAGCATTCCCACACCCTAGGCATGGCGGACCAGGAAGCGCTCCCGCGCGCGCCGTGGGCCCACGGCCGGCGCAAGTGGCTCCACGCTGAAGTTGGGAGGGGTTCCAGTTGCTGACCCGCTACCTCTCTTACCGCGCGCCGCTTTTCCGGCCGGCCTCCGCGAAGGTGAGTCGCATCGCCGCAAGTCGACGATGGTGGCGCTGTGAATGATCTGGGCTTTGCCGGTCCTTTAGGCGACTGGTTGAAGGCGGCGGACCTTCGGGGCGCCAGTGACTCGCTCGGCGGCGAGGTCGTAGGCTGCTTGCATGGCGAGCCAGGAGCGTGCGGTTCCCACGCCGGCGGCCATCGACGCGCCGACACCGGCTACACCCTCGATTGTGAAGAGCCGTTAATGCAAAGGTTCCGAAGAATGGGAGGGGGCACTGAATGCTTGACATAGGGTCTACGGATTCGTCCCCGTTGGGCGCCGATTTCATAACCATCGAGGGCGGCCTAGACAAGGCCGCCGCGCGGCGTCTGGATCGAGATGCGCGTTCGATCCACATTAACTCCGAAGGAGCCTTCGGAGAGAGTCTGGACCCGATCCTTCC
>JBDTAU010000444.1:0-5205 GCA_039924465.1 Dermatophilaceae bacterium | reverse complement strand
ATCGCGCTCGCCGCGTTGCGCTCGCGACTGGGCACCCTGGGTGGTGGCGGTGGTGGTGGCGGTGACGCCGCGACCCTGGCCACCCGGGTGGCCGACGGCTCGCTCGACCCGTATGCCGCCGCCGACGTCCTCCTCGCAAGCCTCGACGCCTGACGCCTGACGCCTGACGCCTGACGCCTGACGCCTGACGCCTGACGATGCAGGCGGCCGTCCAATAATCCGTTGTGCTGCGGGGCGTCTCGGTGTCACCGTCGAGGTATGGACATCATGGAGTGGGACCGGTCGGACGACGGCTTCATGGGGCAGGCGTGGCAGGTCCGTGAGCGCGTCGAGGTGGCCTCGCGGGTGCAGCCCTCCAGCGAGAACCTGGATGAGTTCGCCAAGCAGCAGCGCTACGACGCCCCGGGCGAACGCAAGGCCGCGGCCCTGGCGCTGCAGGGCGGCCGGGTCCTCGGTTACGCGGCCGCCTACTTCCCGGACCGGGACAACACGGGCCTGTGCTGGTCCGAGGTGCTGGTCGCCCCCGAGCACCAGAGGCAGGGTGTCGGCTCCGTCCTGGTCGGCTGGCTCGAGGACCGGGCTCGAGAGGAGTGCCGCGCGGTCATCGTCAACGAGGCGGTCGTGCCCGACGGGGCCCGAGTGGGGCATCCCGGGCGTGCCTTCGCCGAGAGTCGGGGCTATGCGGTAGCGAACGTCGAGATCGTGCGGCGGGTCCAGCTGCCGGTGCCCGAGGACGTCCTCGACGAGTTGGGGACGAGCGCCCAGACTGCCTTCGGCGACCGCTACGAGGTGAGCGTCCACCTCAATGGGGTGCCTCTGGAGTTGCAGGCCTCGCTGTGCGTCGCGACGAACCGGCTCGGACTCGACGCGCCGACCGGCGACATCGACTACGAGGAGGAGTCGCTGACCCCGGTGGACTATCAGGACTACCTGGCGCACGAGGCCGACCTGGGGCGCACCCGGCTGACCGCGCTCGCGGTCGAGCGGGACACCGGCGTCGTCGCGGCCTACACCGACATCGTGGTTGCGGCCGGCGACCCGGATCTGGCCTTCCAGTGGGGCACCCTCGTCCTGCCGGAGCACCGCGGGCATCGGCTCGGTGCCGCGGTGAAGGTGGCCAACCTGCGTGCCCTCTCGCTGGTCTCGCCGGGCCGCAAGGCGATCATCACTTCGAACGCGGAAAACAACCCGTGGATGGTGCAGATCAACCAGGACCTCGGCTTCGAGATCATCGAGGAGCTCCTCGAGTTGAAGAAGGACCTGTCGTGACGTGGAGCTGTGGAGGTGTGGAGCTGTCGTGAGTCGAAGCAGGAACTGCCGGGCGTGATCCGGGCAGGGGAGCACGGATCACGCCGAGTGGTGGCTGGGGCTGGCCCGGCGGCATACGGTGAAGGCATGTTGATCGCCTTCTCCGTAGCCCCTGCTGTTGCCGCCGATGACACTGGATCCGTGAGCGACGCCGTCGCGCGGGCCATCCGGGTGGTGCGTGACTCCGGGCTCCCGAACCGCACCGACGCGATGTTCACGACGGTCGAGGGGGAGTGGGACGAATGCATGGCTGTCGTGAGGCAGTGCTGCGACGTCCTCGCTGAGTCCTCGCCCCGAGTCAGCCTGGTCCTCAAGGCCGACATCAGACCGGGTTGGGCCGGGGAGTTGGACGGCAAGCTCGAGCGTCTCGAGGCGGCCCTCGACGCGCAGGTTGATGACTGATCCTTCGTGGCGGATCAGCCCGCTCGCGGCGCAGGACTGTGCGGAGCTCGGCCGGGTCCACATCCAAGTGTGGCGAGAGACCTACGCGGGACAGATGCCAGCGGACTACCTCGCCGGCCTGAGCGCGGAGCGCAGTGCGGCCAACTGGCTCCGAGGCCTGCAGGAGGCTGAGCCACGAGACCTCGAGGGCGCGACTCTCGTCGCGAGGGATGCGACCGACCGGATTCTCGGGTTCGCCAGCGCGGGACCGACGCGGGACGAGGACGCCCCGACCGAGTGGGAGCTCTACGTCATCAATCTGGTCGAAGGGGCGCACGGGACGGGTCTGGCCGACGAACTCGTCGGCCGCGTGGTCGGTGACCGGGACGCCAGCCTGTGGGTCGTCGAGGCCAACGCCCGGGCCCGAGCCTTCTACACGCGTCATGGATTCGTGCCCGACGGCGGGCGGACCGCACACGAGGCCACCGGGGCCCCGGAGGTCCGGCTGGTGCGCCGATCCTGACGGTGGATAAGGGCCAGGCGCAACCCGGTGCACCGCCTGTCGGATCCCGGTTGGCTCGCGTCGGAGCGCAGATTCGAAAGTCTTTCGATTTGATCCACCGGGGTGTGCCCTGCGTATCGTGGAGCAGGGCTGGCTCCGTTCGGCCGGTCTCCTCCTGCTCTTCATGCACCGAAAGGCTCACATCATGCCCCGCCCCGCCCTCCGACGCCACGGCGTCCTGACCGCCCTTCTCTGCGCGGTCAGCCTCGCCGCCTGCACCGGGAACGGCGGCGACGGGACCCAGGACTCCCCGCCGACGCCACCGGCCGTCGCCCCGGCGGTCGCAGCCTCGACGACCACGTCCGTGTTGACCAAACTGGTCAGTGCGGCGTCCGACGTGACGCCAGCAGGTGCCACAGCACGCGCTGCGGTGCTCGTCGGCCCGGCTCTGGAGTCCGCGAACGCGTGGGCCAAGGTCCTGCCCGGGCACACCGCCGAGGAGAAGGCGGCCCAGGAGTTGTCGCCCGAGGATGCCAAGGTCCTGGCGGTCTCGCGCGGACCGCAGTACCCCCACCTGATCCTGGTGCAGACCACGCTCAAGCAGACGAGTGACGCGGTCCTCGTGCTGATCGCCTCGGAACAGGCCGGGGACGACTTCAAGGTGGCGGCGGTGACGCCGCTCCTGCCCGGCGCGACGGTCGATGCACTCGACCCCGTCGAGCTCGGGTCTGCACGCCTCGGAGATGGCTCCGGGCTGGCTGCGACCCCGGACCAGGTCGTCACGGCGTTCGCGCAGTCGGTCAAGTACCCCGATCCGGTCGCGACGCAGCTGCTCGATGCCGACTCGCTGAGCGAGCAGCTGCGCAAGTCCGCCACCGACCAGGCCGCTGCCCTCGGCTCGGCGGCCGTCTATACCCAGACCCACACGCCCGGGGGTGTCCTCGGTGGCTTCCGCCTCAAGGGTGGCAACGGGGCGCTCGTGTTCGCCAACCTCGTGCGTGACGAGGCGATTGCCTGGCAGTCGCCGACGAAACTGACGCCGGGCAAGGATTTCACGGCGCTCACCGGGATCAAGGCCATCACCTCCGAGGCCAAGCTCACCTCCAACGAGATCCTGGCGATCGTCATCCCGGCCTCCGGCAAGGCTCGGGTCGTGGCCGCGTCGGACCAGCTCGTTGCTGGTTCCGGCCGCTGAGGCAGGATGGAGCCCATGACTCAGCAGCCCTTCACTGCAGCCGCCCTTCGCGGAGCTGTCGACCTCTCCTCCTTCAAGCAGCCCGCCACGGCGCCGGGCGGGCAGCCGGGCAGTCCCCAGCCAGGGGCACCGGGAGGCCCAGGAGCCCCAGGAGCCACGTCGGGCTACGTGGTCGAGGGGACCGACGCCTCGATCCGTGACGTCGTCACTGCCAGCACCACGTATCCGATCGTCATGGTGCTGTGGTCGTCCAGGCTCGCCCAGTCGGGCGATTTCGTCACGACGATGACGAGGGTGACCGAGCGTTACGCCGGTCGCTTCCAACTCGTGACGGTCGACGTCGACCAGAATCCTGCGGTCCTGCAGGCCTTCCAGGTCCAGGGAGTGCCGGTCTCCTTCGCCTTCGTGGCCGGCCAGCCGGTCCCGTTGTTCGAGGGGGTCCAGCCGGAGGCCCAGATCGCTGCTGTGATCGACCAGGTCCTGGACCTCGCGGCCCAGCACGGCGTCACCGGGCAGGCGCCCGGAGCCGAGTCCATCCCGGTGGATGAGTCCGCCGTCCCGGAGGAGCCGCCGCTGCCGCCGCTGCACCAGAAGGCCTACGACGCGATCGAGGCGGACGATCTTGATGGGGCGGCGCAGGCCTACCGGGAGGCGCTGGCCCAGAACCCGGCCGATGCCGATGCCAAGCTCGGGCTGGCCCAGGTCGGGCTGATGCAGCGCACGGCTGGCGTCGACCCCGCCACCGCCCGGGCCGCTGCGGCAGCCGACCCCGCGGATGTCGACGCCCAGACCCTGGTCGCCGACCTCGACCTGCTGGGTGGTCACATCGAGGACGCGTTCCTGCGGCTCATCGACACCGTGCGAATCACGGCCGACAGCGAGCGCAACAAAGCGCGCGAGCACCTCGTCGAGCTCTTCGAGATCGTCGGCGTCACGGACGAGCGGGTCGCCAAGGCGCGCAAGTCGCTCATGAGCGCGCTCTTCTGACCGGGCCCGACGGGCCGCAGGCCCGCGACTGTCGAGAGCCGCGGGCCCTCAGCTGTCGAGGGCCGCGCTGACGACCTCCCTGGCCTCGGCCTGGACCTGCGCGAGGTGATCGGCGCCGCGGAACGACTCGGCATAGATCTTGTAGACGTCTTCGGTCCCGGACGGGCGAGCCGCGAACCAGGCGCTCTCTGTCGTCACCTTGAGTCCTCCGATCTTGGCGCCGTTGCCGGGCGCCTCGGTCAGTTTCGCCGTGATCGACTCGCCGGCCAGAGATTCGGCACGCACGTCTGATGGGGAGAGGGCCGCGAGCTTGGCCTTCTGGGCCCGGTCAGCCGGAGCGTCGATGCGCGCGTAGGCCGGGTCCCCGTGCCGGACGGTCAACTCGGCATAGTGCTGGCTCGGTGTCTTGCCGGTCACCGCGAGGATCTCGGACGCGAGCAGTGCCAGGATGATGCCGTCCTTGTCGGTCGACCAGACGGTGCCGTCGAAGCGCAGGAAGCTCGCTCCCGCGGACTCCTCGCCGCCGAATCCGACTGCGCCGTCGAGCAACCCGGGGACGAACCACTTGAAGCCGACCGGCACCTCCAGCAGGGTCGTCCGAGGTCGTCCGCGACCCGGTCGATCATCGAGGACGACACCAGGGTCTTGCCGATCGCGGTGTCGGCCGGCCAGCCGGGGCGGGCCCCGCCGTAGAGGTACTGGATCGCGACGGCGAGGTAGTGGTTGGGGTTCATCAGCCCGCCATCCGGGGTGACGATGCCGTGCCGATCCGAGTCGGCGTCGTTGCCGGTCGAGATGTCGTAGGCATCCTTGTTGCCGATCAGCGAGGCCA
>JBDTAU010000443.1:0-4895 GCA_039924465.1 Dermatophilaceae bacterium | reverse complement strand
CCGCAACAGGTGCAGGGCCACCACCGAGGCGCTCTGGGTCAGCGACCGGATGATCTCGGTGTCGGGCGGCTCGTCGACGACCGCCCAGATCGAGCCGAGCCACTCCGTGCCGGCCCGGACCGGGATGACCAGGCGGCCCTTGAGGTCGCCGTCGGCCGGCACGTGGAAGGGATCGCTCGATCGGGCCAGCCGTCGGAAGACCCCGCGCCCCCGCAGGCTCGCGAGGACGGCGTCGGGCACCTTGCGCCCGACGATGGTCGAGAGCCGGACCGGGTCGGCGACGTCCTGACGGGTGGAGTGGGCCAGCACCCGCGACTGGGTGTCCTCGATCGTCACCGGGGCATCGACCAGGGCTGCACACGCGTCGGCGAGGGCGAAGAGCTCGTCATGGGCCGGCCCGTCGGTCGAGGTCGCCGTGCCGGTCGCCGCCTGGTCGAGGACGCTGCGCAGCAGCCAGACGATGTGCGCCCAGGAGGCGTGATCGGCGAGTTCGAGCAGGGTCATCGGCGCTCGGCGTGCTGCCGCGCGCACCTCTCGTCGGCGTGCGGTGGCCCGGCGCAGCACGACCCCGCCGCTGCCCACCGAGACGGCGGCGGTGAGCAGGGCGATGGCCGCCTCCGGAGTGTCGACGCCGACCCCGAGCAGCAGGTCGCCGGACTGGCCGTAGACCCCGGACCCGGGCTCGGCCAGCGTCAGGTCATCGACCTCCGGGCCGGCGGCCGACACCCCGACGGTCAGCAGGCCGCCGCCGAGCGTGCCCACGAGGTCGACGACGGGCAACCCCCGGAAGGTGCCGGATGCGGCTGAGGAGGTGAGCGGCATACGGCCCATCATGCTCCTTGTTTGTGGTGTGCGCACTAGCGTCGTAGGGAAGTCTGACAGCCCAGCACAACCCGCCTGCTGGCGCGATGGCCGACCATGGAAGGACCACCCCTGCATACGAAGCGAAGGCTGCGCCCATGTCCGTCACCCCGTCCGGTCTGCCCATCCCCGAGAGAGTCGCCGTCGTCGGAGCCGGCATGGTCGGGCTCGCGACCGCCTGGTTCCTCCAGGAGCGCGGCGTGGAGGTCACCGTCATCGACCGCGAAGGCGTCGCGGCCGGTGCGTCGTGGGGCAATGCCGGTTGGCTGACGCCCGGGATCGCGACGCCGCTGCCGGAGCCGGCCGTCCTCAAGTACGGACTGCGTGCCGTCTTCAGTCCGAGCTCACCGGTCTATGTGCCGCCGAGCGCGAAGCCGGACTTCCTCAAGTTCGTCACCGGCTTCACCCGCCACTCGACGATGAAGGCCTGGAAGCGGGCGATGGGGGCCCTCGTCCCGATCAACGACCTGTCCCTGGCGAGCTTCGACCTGCTCGGTGCCGGTGGGGTGGAGGCGACCACCTACGAGGCGAAGTCGTTCACCGCGGCCTATCGCACCGCCGAGGAGCGGGCCACCCTGCTCGAGGAGATCGAGCACATCCACGCCTCCGGCGGCGACATCACCTTCGACGTGCTCAGCGGCGACGAGGCCCGCGCGATCGAGCCCGCGCTGTCCGACAGCATCGGGGCCGCGATCGTGCTGCACGGACAGCGCTTCCTCAACCCGGGCGCCTACGTCAACGCGCTCGCCGACTCGGTGATCGCCCGCGGCGGCAAGTTGCTGACCGGCGGGGCCGTCACCGGGCTGCGCGACACCGGCACGGGGGTCGTCGTCGAGACCACGACAGGTGCCGCCGAGGAGTTCGACGCGGTCGTCATCGCGACCGGCGCCTGGCTGGGCAAGCTGGCCCGCGAGTTCGGGGTCAAGCGCGTCGTCCAGGCCGGGCGGGGTTACTCCTTCTCGGTCGCCGTCGAGGACCTGCCCAACGGGCCGGTCTACTTCCCGGAGGCCCGGGTCGCGTGCACGCCGGTCGAGGACCGACTGCGCGTCGCCGGCATGATGGAGTTCCGCAAGCCCGAGGCACCCCTCGACCGGCGCCGGATCGAGGCCATCGTCGAGGCAGCCCGGCCGCTGCTCAAGGGCGCCGACCTCGACCACCGGCAGGACGAGTGGGTCGGCTCCCGGCCATGCACCGTCGATGGACTTCCGCTCATCGGGGCCACCCGCTCGCAGCGCGTCTTCGTCGCCGGCGGCCACGGCATGTGGGGCATCACGCTCGGCCCGGTCACCGGTCGTCTGCTGGCCGACCTCATGGTGACCGGCAAGGCCGCCGACGAGTTGCGCCCCTTCAGCCCGCTGCGCTGATCCCAGCGTGCGGGTTGACCCGCGTCGACGAAGTCGGGCCAGGCCGAGGTCGGGCCAAGCCGAGGTCGGGCCCGACTGGTGTCAGGCCCGGCTGAGGATGACGAGGCTGTACGGTCCGACGCTGACGACGCCCTGGGCGGGGAGATCGCCCAGCGGTTCCGCGGTGGCGTCGACATCGGCGGTGTGATGGTCCCCGAAGAGCAAGCTGTAGGTGGACGCGTCCGAGTTGAAACGCACCGCCCAGTGCCCCGGGTGGGGTAGCCCGATCGCGATGTCCTGCGGGTTGGCGCTCGCGTTGACGACAACGGCAACGGAGGCGCCACCGCTGTCCGCGTCGCCACCGGGCTCGACGCCGGTCGATCGCAACCAGGCGATCGTCTTGCTCTCCTCGCCGAGGTGCAGCAGGGCGGAGTGGCTGCCGAGTAGCCCTGCGGTGGTGCCGGTTCCATTGCGGCGCAGCATGACCAGGTCGCGGACCATGCGCACGATGTCGCGCAGGGCCATGGCCCGGTCCCAGTCGAGCGGCACGTTGTCGCGGAAGTACTCGTCCTCGAGGAACTCCTGTCCCTGGAAGAGCATCGGGATGCCCGCACTCGTCAGGACGAGGGCGGTGCCGAGGGTGGCCCGCTTCTGCGCGGCCCAGCCGGTCGGGTCGTCCGGGTTGATCTCCTGCGTGACCCGCACCTTGCCGTTGGCGACCTCGTCGTGGCTCTCGGTGTAGATGACTCGGGCGAAGGGGTCCCCTTGCCCGGCAATCGCCCCGGCCAGCGTGGACATGGACCGCCCGGCGTCATCGGGTGCCGCGAGCAGCTCCCGGACCGGGTGGACGAAGCCCGGCTCCCACTGGGCGTGGAAGCCGGCCCCGTCGGGTGAGGTGAGGGCAGGATCGCCCTGCAGGTCCTCGGCGATGAGGATCTTGTCACCGTAGCTCCCGCGGACCGAGTCGGTGATCGAGCGCATCAGGGCCCAGCCCTCGGGGATGTCGCGCCCGACCCCGTCGATGGTGCGGATGTAGAGCGTGGCGTCGAAGCGCAGCCCGTCCATGTGGAATTCCTCGACCCACATGAGGGCGTTGTCGTGGCAGTACTGCGCGACCTCGACCCGGCCGTAGTCCGGACGGGTGTCGCCCCAGGGGGTCGTGGACCGCTCGTCCTGATAGAAGTAGATGCCGCCCTTGTCGTTGTGGCTGGCGCCATCGAAGCGCCACAGCGTCAGGTCGCTCGGGCCGAAGTGGTTGAGCACCACGTCGACGATGACGGCGATGCCGTGGCGATGTGCTTCGCGGACGAAGGCCTTGAGGTGGTCCGGTCCGCCGTAGCTCGACTCGACGGCGTAGGGATCCGAGGGGTTGTAGCCCCACGAGTAGTCGCCGGCGAACTCGGTCACCGGCATCAGCTCGATGGCGTTGATCCCGAGGTCATGCAGGTAGCCGAGCTTGCCGATCAGCTCGACAAGGTTGCCGACCCCGTCGCCATCGGCGGCGAAGGAGCCGATGTGGGTCTCGTAGATGACCAGTTCGTTGTGGGGCGGGCAGGTGTAGGAGTCGCCCTGCCAGTCGAAGGCGTGGCGGTCGTAGATGATCGCGTTGCCGACCGAGTTGGTCACGGCCCTGGCCCGCGGATCGATCCGATGGAGGACCTGTTCACCATTGGTGATGACGTACTGGTACTCGTCGCCGTGGCCGGCACCCTCCACCTCGCCGTACCAGTAACCGCTCTCCTCGCGCTCGAGGTCATGCTGGGCGGCCCACTCGTCGAAGCTGCCGGTGACGGCCACGGAGTCCGCGTTCGGTGCCCAGACCCGAAAGGCGGTGCGCCCGTCCAGAGGCGTCGAGCCGATGCCGGTTGAACGGGTGGGCGTGGGGGCATCTGGAGTCATGACTTGACCGTAGTGGTCAGTGGCCCGCTATCAGTGAGCAGGCACGCCGGTCACCACCCGGCGAGGGAGCGCACGGTCTGGACCGTGTCGATCTCCGTGACGGGCTTGTCGTCCCGATAGCGCAGCACCCGCGCGAAGCGCAGTGCGAGCCCGCCCGGGTAGCGGCTCGAGCGCTGCACCCCGTCGAAGGCGACCTCGACGACCTGCTCCGGCCGGAGCGGGACCACCCACGAGTCTGTCTTCGGTTCGTCCACGGCCAGCTCACGGAACCGCTCGGTCTGCCAGCGAAGCATCTCGTCGGTCATCCCCTTGAAGGTCTTGCCGAGCATGACCAACTCGCCGCTCTCGGCGTCCCTCGCCCCGAGGTGGATGTTGGAGAGCCACCCCGTGCGCCGCCCGCTGCCCCATTCGACGGCGAGCACGACCAGGTCGAGGGTGTGGCGCGGCTTGACCTTGATCCAGCCCGGTCCGCGCCGACCGGCGGCATAGGGCATCGCCGGATCCTTGACGACGACTCCCTCGTGTCCCGAGGCGACCACGCGCTCAAAGAAGTCCTGTGCCGCAACGGGGTCCGACGTCATGATCCGTGGCGCGAGCCAGGTGGCGGGGACCGTGTCGGCGAGCCGGTCCCAGCGCTGCGCTGCCGGCTCGTCGATCAGGTCGAGGCCGTCGAGGTGCAGCAGGTCGAAGAAGAAGGGCGTCAGCGGCACGTCGACACGCAGCCGCTCCGGATCGGCGCTGCTGGCCGTCCGGGCACCCGTGACCTGGAAGGGATGCGGCCGCCCATCGGTC
>JBDTAU010000442.1:0-11156 GCA_039924465.1 Dermatophilaceae bacterium | reverse complement strand
GGGCGTGGCGGGTGCACGCGGGACCGGTCACCATGCTGATGCACCACGCCGTGCTGGCTGACCCTGCAGGGTCGACCACGACACTCACCATCGAGGGACCCGCGCCGGTCGCGGTCGCGTATTCGCCGCTCGCCCGGCTCGCGCTGCAGCGGCTCGTTCATCCCTGACCGGGCTGGGCGGAGGTGCCACACCGACGATCTGGCCGCTCCCGCGTCCCTTGGGTGAGTGCTCAAGACGTAGCGTGGGCACCATGGTCCTCACCGGCGTCACCTCGTCCCTGCAGCATCGCCTCGGGCTCGCGCTGCGCTCGCGGGTGGCTGGCGATGACGCCCCTGTCCACGCGCAACGCATCTGGGGCGCCGAGGGGGAGCGCTGGTTCACTCCTGACGACCCCATCTGGCGGGTGCACGCCGACGCCTCGATGTTTGCTGGCGGGATCGCCTCGTTGCTGCTGCAGTCACTCCAACCGCTGGCCATGGCGGGGGTCGCCGGCCACAGTGGCTACAAGAGCGACCCCTGGGGACGCTTGCAGCGCACCAGCCACTACCTGGCCATCACCACGTTCGGCACCGTCGAGCACGCCCACGAGGTCATCGGCCACGTCCGCAGCATCCACGAGCGGGTGCGCGGCAAGGACGAGCGTGGTCGGCCGTACTCCGCAAGCGATCCCCACCTGTTGCGCTGGGTGCACCTCGCCGAGGTCGACTCCTTCCTCCGCGCCCACCAAGCCTTCGGCGCTGAGCCGCTCTCGCCGGGTGACGCCGACCGTTACGTCGAGCAGACGGGCACCCCGGCGACCCTGCTCGGGGTCATCGATCCACCCCGCAGCGTCAGCGAGCTGCGCGCGGCGCTCCAGGACTACCGGGCTGAACTCGAGACGACCGCGGCCGCGCGCGAGGCCGCTCGATTCCTGCTCCTGAGCCCACCGCTGCCCTACCTCGTGCGCCCGGGCTACGGCGCCATCGCCTCGGGTGGGGTGTCGCTGCTGCCCCGGTGGGCGCTCGACATGCTCGGTATCCCGCTGCCGGGTTCCGCGATCCGCTTCGCGGCCCGCCCGCTCGGACACATCGGGATCAACGCCGTGCGGTGGGGCATGGCGGGGCTCACCGAGCGTCGCCCGTCCGACCCGCTCTCCGCCGACGAGGCCGCAGCCGGCTGAGCGGCATACGGCGCCTCAGAGGTGCCCGAGGACCGCGGCACGCAGCGTGTCCAGGCCCACGCCGCCGACGTCGAGGGCGCGCCGGTGGAAGGCCTTGAGGTCGAAGGCATCCCCCTCGCGGGCCTTGACCTCGTCCCGCAGCTGGAGCCAGAGCCGCTCGCCGATCTTGTAGCTGGGGGCCTGCCCGGGCCAGCCCAGGTAGCGGTTGAGCTCGAAGCGCAGCACCTTCTCGTCCATGAAGCCGTAGCGGGTCAGGTAGGTCCACGCCTTGTCGTAGTCCCAGGCGCCGCCGCCGACCTCCTCGGGCGCGTCGAAGCCGCAGTGCACGCCGATGTCGATGACGACGCGAGCGGCCCGAAGAGACTGTCCCGCAAGCCAACCCATCCGGTTGCCCGGGTCGTCCATGTAGCCGAGCTCGGCCATCAGTCGTTCCGCATAGAGCGCCCAGCCCTCACCGTGACCCGACGTCCAGGACTGGAGCCGGCGCCACTCGTTCAGCAACGCGGAGCGATAGGTCGTCTGCCCGACCTGCAGGTGGTGCCCCGGGACGCCCTCGTGGTAGACGGTCGAGAGTTCGTTCCACGTCTGGAACTCGGTGTTGCCCTTGGGCACGCTCCACCACATCCGCCCCGGGCGGGTGAAGTCGTCGCTGGGGCCGGTGTAGTAGATGCCGCCCGTGTGCGTCGGAGCGATCCGGCACTCGATGGTGCGGACCGGCTCCGGGATGTCGAAGTGGACATCGGCCAGGTCCGCGATGACCTCGTCAGCGCGCTCCTGCATCCAGTCTCGCAGCGCGTCGGTGCCGTGCAGGAGATACTTCTCGTCGGCGTTGAGCAGCTCGACACCGCGGGCCACGTCCGCTCCGGGCTCGAGGCCCTCGGCGATCTGGGTCATCTGGTCGTGCAGGGCGGCGACCTCCTGCTGCCCCCAGGCATAGGTCTCCTCGAGATCGACGGCGGCACCGAGGAAGTAGCGCGACTCGAGCGCGTAGCGCTCCCGGCCGCAGGCGTCCGCCTCCGGGGCGTGCGGGAGCAGTTCGCGATCGAGCCAGTCGGCCATCTCGCCGTATGCCGCTGACGCAGCCTGGGCCGCGCCCGTGAGCTGCGCCAGGACCTCCCCCTCCAGCGGCGCGCCCGCGACCGTTGCGCCGGCGACGAGCTGCGCGAAGTAGCCGTCGCCAGCGGTCAGGTCCCGGGACTGCTCGGCGCACGCGGTGACTTGCCGTCTCGCTGCGATCAGGCCCCGCGCACGGGCGGCCAGCAGGGACTGCTGGTACTGGCCGAGCGCTGCCGGGATCTTGGACAGCCGGACCGCGATCGTGTGCCACTGCGCCTGCGTGTCGGTCGCCATCAGGTCGAAGATGTCCCGCACCTCCTGCAGGGGTGAGGCCAGCACGTTCAGGGCCATCTCGTCCAGCCCCGCGCTGTAGCGCTCCTCGGCCAGGCCCAATTGCTCGGTCATGGCCGCGATGGTCACCCGGTCGACGTCGTCCTCCGGGGTCGCCGAGGCGAGCCGGTCCAGCGCCGTGCGGCGCAGCTGCGACTTGGCCGCGTTGCCCGCGGGGGACAGGTCATCCAGGTCCTCCTCCCGACCGGGGACGCCCAGATAGGTGGCGCTGATCGGGCTGAGCTGCACCCGGGCGTCGAAGTAGGACTCGGCGATACGGTCGACGTCGGTCTGCTGGCGGGCGGGCTGCGCATCAGGTGCGGGGACGGAAGTGGTCACCATTCGACGCTATCCCACGCCATCGGCGCCGACGCCGGCTTGGCCAGCCACGAGGTGGAGACGAATAGATCAGGGGTGGACAGATACATCACACCGGACATTTACGACATAGCAGGCAGCTGGGCTGTGGGCCGGTAGCGACCGAGTCAAGATCTCATCACGAGTTTCGGACAATTCGCCCCCTCGCGTCACGGGGGGTGTTACAACGGGATGAGCGTTCGTCGGCAGGGGCGGCGGAGGCTGCCGGGCATGAGGGCTGGCGCCCCCACCCGACGCTGTCCAACCTTGACTCGTCACTGGATCCGAATCCGGGGGCGGCTCGCAACACGGAGGAGACACAGTGAAGTACGTTCGCCGAGGCGGAGCCGCAGTCGCCGCAGTCGCTGCCCTGAGCATGGTCCTGTCGGCCTGTGGTGCCGGCAACACGTCAAAGAGTGACGGGAGCGCCGCCACGGGTGGAGCCTCCGGGGGCTCTCTCATCGTCGGCACCACCGACAAGGTCGTCTCGATCGACCCGGCAGGTGCCTACGACAACGGGTCGATGCAGGTCCAGACTCAGGTCTTCCAGTACCTGCTCAACTTCCCCGAGGGCAAGGCCGAGCTGGAGCCCGACGCCGCGGAGAAGTGCGAGTTCACGACGCCCACGGAGTACACGTGCACGATGAAGGACGGGCTGAAGTTCGCGAATGGTGACCCGCTGACGGCCAACAGTGTCGCCTTCTCCTACAAGCGGATCCTCACCATCAACGACGCCAACGGCCCGGCCTCGCTGCTCGGCAACATGAAGTCGGTCGAGGCCAAGGATGCCAAGACGGTGGTCTTCACGCTCAAGAACGGGAACGACCAGACCTGGCCGCAGATCCTCGTCACCTCGGCCGGTCCGATCGTCGACGAGAAGGTCTACCCGGCGGACAAGGTCCTGCCCGACGAGGAAGCCGTCAAGGCCCAGGGCTTCTCGGGGCCCTACACGATCGGGACCTACCAGAAGAACCAGATCGCGCAGTTCAAGGCCAACCCCGACTACAACGGCGCCTACAACAAGGCGAAGATCGCCCAGGTGACGATGAAGTACTACACCTCCGCGGACAACCTCAAGCTCGACATCCAGAACAAGCAGATCGACGTCGCGTGGCGCTCGCTCACCCCGACCGACATCGACTCGCTGAAATCGGTTGACGGCATCAAGGTCTACACCGGTGCCGGTGGCGAGTTGCGCTACATGGTCTTCAACCTCAAGACGATGCCCGGTGGCACCGACGCGCAGAAGCTCGCGGTCCGCCAGGCGATGGCGTCAAGCATCGACCGGGATGCCCTGTCGACGAAGGTCTACAAGGGCACCTACAAGCCCTCCTACTCGCAGGTTCCGCCGGGCCTGCCGGGCGCCAACGAGGCCTTCAAGACGCTCTACGGCGCCACGCCCAACCTCGCCGAGGCCACGAAGTTCCTCAAGGATGCCGGCGTCTCCACCCCGGTCGCGCTCCAGATCCAGTACAACCCTGACCACTACGGGAGCAGCTCGGACCAGGAGTACAACGAGATCAAGCGTCAGCTCGAGGGGACGAAGCTGTTCACCGTCAGTCTCCAGTCCGCGGAGTGGACGACCTACTCCAAGGAGCGCACGAAGGACGCCTACCCGATCTACCAGCTCGGATGGTTCCCGGACTTCCCGGACGCGGACAACTACCTGACCCCGTTCTTCGGTCCGAACAACTTCCTCCAGTCGCACTACTCGAACGACCAGATGAACGCCCTGCTCGTCGCCGAGGCGACCGAGCCGGACAAGGGCAAGCGGATGGCGCTGATCGGCGAGATCCAGGACAAGGTGGCCAAGGAGGTGCCGACCCTGCCGATGCTCTTTGGTGCCCAGGTGGCCGTTGCCAAGGATGACGTCAAGGGTGTGGAGGAGACCCTCGACGCGGCCTTCAAGTTCCGCTTCACCTCACTGTCGAGGTAACCCGACGCGACGCGACTGGCGGGCCCGGATGGCGACGACTCGGCGTCGTCCCCGTCCGGGCCCGCCACGCGTCCCGCGAGGAAGGACCTGAGCATGGCGATCGCCGAGCTGATGCCGCCTGAGCCCCCGGTCGCCGCCAAGGCACCCGCCGGCCGGGGAGGGATGCCGCCGCTGCTGCGCTACCTGCTCGTGCGGTTCGCGCTGGTCATCCCGATGATCTGGATCCTCGTCACGATGGTCTTCCTGCTCATGCGGGTCATCGGTGACCCGATCAGCGCCGCCCTCGGCGGCCGGCTGCCCCCGAGCGAGATCGCTGCGAGGAAACACGCGGCCGGCCTCGACGGTCCGATCCTCGTGCAGTACTGGGACTACCTGCGCGGGGTGCTGCACCTCGACTTCGGGCGGACCCTGACCGACAACCGGTCGATCACCGAGATCTTCATCGTCAACGGCGCAGCGACCCTCGAGCTCGCGTTCTGGTCACTCATCATCGCCTTCCTCATCGGCATCCCGCTCGGCCGACTCGCCGCCCGTCACCGGGACCGCCCGCTCGACGTCCTCCTGCGGATCTTCTCGATCGTCGTCTACGCGGCGCCCGTCTTCTTCCTCGGGTTGCTCCTGCAACTGGCCTTCTCGCCCTTCGGGTGGCCGATCGCGGGCCGGTCCAGCATCCAGACCGAGCTCGCCCTGGCCAACGTCTCGCCGAAGACCAACATCATGATCATCGACGCGATCCTCTGGGGGAACCCGGACTACGTCTGGGACGTCCTGCAGCATGCCGTCCTGCCCGCGCTCGCTCTGGGGTTGCTGACCGGTGGGGTCTTCCTGCGGCTGGTCCGAATCAACCTCATCGGGACCCTCGGGGCGGACTACGTCACCGCGGCCAGGGCCCGGGGCGTGTCCGAGCGAAGGGTGATCCGCAAGCACGCCTTCCGCAACGCGCTCGTCCCGGTCGTGACGGTCATGGGGATGCAGATCGCCCTGCTGCTCGGCGGCGCCGTCCTCACCGAGACGACCTTCGAGTGGCAGGGCCTGGGCTACACCCTTGCGCAGTACCTCATCAAGCGTGACTTCGTCGCGGTCCAGGGCATCGTGACCCTCTTCGCGGTGGTCGTCAGCCTCGCGAGCCTGCTCATCGACATCATCGTCGCCTTCGTGGACCCCCGGGTCCGGTTCTGATCGAGGAGCCCCCATGCTGACCCTCTTCCGCGGGACCCACGGCATCCAGCGCGGGATGCTCGTGAGCGGCATCGTGATCACGATCCTCTTCATCGTCCTCGCGGTCTTCGCCCCGCTGATCGCGCCCTACGGCTTCAACGACGCCGGCGCCGCAGGACATGACTTCCCGATCCAGGGAGCGCCGTCCTCAGCGCACTGGTTCGGCACGACGGTGGGCGGAGAAGACGTCTTCTCGCGCGTCGTGTTCGGCGCGCGGACCGCGCTCGAGGTCATCGTGCTCGCGGTGCTCTTCTCGATCGTCATCGGCGTCCCGCTCGGGCTGCTGTCCGGCTACATCGGCCGGTGGGTCGACCGCATCCTTGTGCTGCTGACCGACGCGATGTACTCGTTTCCCTCCCTGCTGCTGGCCATCATCGTCGCGATCGTCGTCTCCGGGGGGCAGTCCGGCGTGCTCGCTGGCATCCTGGCCGCCGCGATCTCGATCACGGTCGTCTTCATCCCGCAGTACTTCCGGGTCGTGCGCAACGCGACCCTCAGCGTCAAGGTCGAACCCTACGTCGACGCTGCCCGCGTCGTCGGGACGCCCGTGCCCAGGATCCTGGTGCGGCACATCTTCGCGAACGTGCGCCAGACCCTGCCGATCATCGCCACCCTCAACGCGTCGGAGGCGATCCTCACCCTGGCCGGGCTCGGCTTCCTCGGCTTCGGGATCCAGCCGTCCGCTGCTGCAGAGTGGGGGTACGACCTCAACAAGGCGCTTTCCGACGCGACGAACGGGATCTGGTGGACGGGGGTCTTCCCCGGCACGGCGATCGTGCTCATGGTCCTCGGGATCACGCTCGTCGGAGAGAGCCTCAACGACCTGCTCGACCCGAGGCTGCGCGGCAGTCGGGGTGGAACCGAAGCCGCGGACGCTGAGGAGATCGCTCTCGCCGCGGCACACGAGGCGGCGCCCGTCGTGACTCCCGGTGCAGCGGGGGGGCGTCGGGTGGCGACCCTGCGCCTGTCCGACCTGTCGGTCACCTTCACCACCGACGGTGGTCCGGTGCACGCCGTCGACGGGATCAGTTTCGACGTCGCCCCCGGTGAGGTCGTGGGCGTGGTCGGTGAGTCCGGCTCCGGCAAGTCGGTCAGCTCCCGTGCCATCCTCGGCCTGCTGCCAGAGACGGCCCACGTCTCCGGCAGCGTCCAGTTGCAGACGGGGGAGCGCGAGGTGCTCGAGCTCATCGGCGCACCGGCACGAGACCTGCGTCGGGTCCGCGGGGACCAGGTTTCGATGGTCTTCCAGGAGCCCTCGACGGCGCTCAACCCGGTCTACACCGTGGGGTGGCAGATCATCGAGGGGATCCGCGCCCACCAGTCGATCAGCCACCGGCACGCGAAGCGCCGAGCGGTCGAACTGCTCGAAATGGTCGGCATGCCGGACCCGGAACGGCGGGTCCACTACTACCCGCACCAACTGTCCGGGGGCCAGAAGCAGCGGGTCGTCATTGCCATGGCGATCGCCTGCGACCCCGATGTCATCATCGCCGACGAGCCGACCACTGCTCTGGACGTGACGGTGCAGGCGGCGGTCCTCGAGCTGCTCCTGGGATTGCGCGACCGGCTCGGCACCGCGATCGTCCTGATCACCCACAACATGGGCGTGATCGCCGACATGGCTGACCGGGTCGTGGTGATGTATGACGGCAAGATCGTCGAGCAGGCGGAGGTCCACGAGATCTTCAAGCGGCCCCAGCACCCCTACACCCAGCGGCTGCTGGACGCCGTCCCGCACCTCGGGCGGGGCACGGGTCAGGAACTCGCCGTGACCGCCGACGCGCCCCCGATCCTCGAGATCGACCATCTCGTCGTCGAGTTCCCCGGAGGCCTGGGCCAACCCTCGTTCCGTGCCGTCGATGACGTGTCGTTCTCCGTCCAGCGCGGCGAAGTGCTCGGGCTGGTGGGGGAGTCCGGGTCCGGCAAGTCGACGGTGGGCCGCTGTGTCGTGGCCCTCCAACGCCCGACCAGTGGCGTGGTGCGCCTCGAGGGCAGAGAAGTCTCCGGGCTCTCGGACCACGACCTCAAACCGTTGCGCCGGCGCTTCGGCTTCGTCTTCCAGGACCCGGCGGCGTCCCTCAACCCACAGCTGACGATCGAGGACTGCGTCCTCGAGCCGTTCCAGGCGGAGGGGAGTCTCCCCGCGGCGGCCCAGCGCGAGAAGGTCCGGTCGCTGCTCGACCGTGTCCAGTTGTCAGCTGCCTATGCCGATCGCTACCCACATGAACTGTCCGGGGGCCAGCGCCAACGGGTCAGCCTCGCCCGCTCGCTCGCGCTCTCGCCCGAAGTCCTCATCGCGGACGAACCTACGTCCGCGCTCGACGTGTCGGTGCAGGCGCGGGTGCTCGACCTGTTCGCCGAGCTGCAGCAGGAGTTGCAGTTCGCCTGCATCTTCATCAGCCACGACCTGGCTGTCGTCGACCTGCTCGCCAACCGGGTCGCCGTCATGCAGCGGGGCCGGGTCGTCGAGATCGGGTCGCGTGCGCAGGTGCTCGGCGCGCCGCGCGAGGAGTACACCAAGCAGTTGATCGCTGCGGTCCCGGTCCCCGACCCGGACGAGCAGCGCCGCCGTCGGGAAGCCCGAGGCCACCTCCTGACGGACCTCAGCTGACCGGCGCCGGTCGGCCGGTCCGGTCAGCGCGAGTGGTGGTTGATCCCGCCGGTCAGCGTGAGCCGCTGTTGATCCCGCCGGTCAGCGTGGGAGCCCGGAGGCCTGCCAGCCACCGCCACGGGCGGAGGGGCCGACGAGGCGCCACGCCGGGTCGGACCAGGCGGAGGACCGCGCCCGCCCAGCAGCCGGCACGCCACCGCCGACCGCCGACAGGACCGCCACGAGTGCGGCGACCTCCTCGGCGGTGGCCTTCCCGGTGATCGCAATCATCGGCGCTGATCCCTCGACGGGGGCCGGGTCGGCGCTGTCCGGGTCGGCGCCGTCCGGGTCGGCGCCGTCCGGGTCGGCGCCGTCCGGGTCGGTGGGTTGGCTGCTCACAAGGGGATGTTCCCATGCTTCTTGGGCGGCAGGGTGTCCCGCTTGGTCTTCAGGGCTCGCAGCGCTCGGGTCACGTTCATCCGCGTGTTGGACGGGCTGATGACGGTGTCGATGTAGCCGCGCTCGGCCGCGATGTAGGGATTGGCCAAGGTCTCCTCGTAGTGTGCGACGAAGCCGGCCCGCGCCTCCTCGACGTCCCGGCCCTGCGCCTGCGCGGCCGCGATCTCCTTGCGGTAGAGGATGTTGACGGCGCCCTGAGCGCCCATCACGGCGATCTGCCCGGTCGGCCAGGCCAGGTTGATGTCGGCACCGAGGTGCTTGGAGCCCATCACGTCGTAGGCGCCGCCGTAGGCCTTGCGGGTGATGATCGTGATCTTGGGGACCGTCGCCTCGCCGTAGGCGAAGATCAGCTTGGCCCCGCGACGGATGATCCCGTCCCACTCCTGTGAGGCACCCGGCAGGAAGCCCGGCACGTCGACGAAGGTCACCACCGGCACGTTGAAGCAGTCACAGGTCCGCACGAAGCGGGCGGCCTTCTCCGACGCGTCGATGTCGAGGCACCCGGCCAGTTGCAGCGGCTGGTTGGCCACGATCCCGACCGACATGCCGTCGATCCGGGCATAGCCGGTGATGATGTTGGGCGCGAAGAGTGGCGACACCTCGAGGAAGTCCCCGTCGTCGACGACGTGCTCGATGACGGACTTCATGTCATAGGGCACGTTCGGTGAGTCGGGGATGACGGTGTCGAGCCAGCGGTCGTCGTCGGTCACCGCCAGGTCGGCCTCCTCCCCCTCGTCGTAGGCCGGGGGCGTCTCGAGGTTGTTGCTCGGCAGGTAGGACAGCAGCGCCTTGACGTAGTCGATGGCGTCCTGCTCGTCGGTCGCCATGTAGTGCGCGACGCCGGACTTGGTGTTGTGGGTCTTGGCCCCACCGAGGTCCTCGAAGGCGATGTCCTCGCCGGTGACGGTCTTGATGACGTCGGGGCCCGTGATGAACATGTGTGAGGTCTGGTCGACCATCACGGTGAAGTCGGTGATGGCAGGGGAGTAGACCGCACCGCCCGCACACGGACCCATGATGAGCGAGATCTGGGGGATGACCCCGGAGGCCCGGACGTTGCGCATGAAGATCTCGCCGTAGAGCCCGAGCGAGACCACGCCCTCCTGGATGCGGGCTCCGCCGGAGTCGTTGAGCCCGACGACCGGGCAGCCGATCTTCATGGCGAAGTCCATGACCTTGACGATCTTCTCGCCGAAGACCTCGCCGAGCGAGCCGCCGAAGACGGTGAAGTCCTGGGCGAAGACGGCCACCTGGCGCCCGTCCACCTGGCCGTAGCCGGTGACGACGCCGTCGCCGTAGGGCCGGTTCTTCTCCTGCCCGAACTGGGTGCTGCGATGCCGGGCGTACTTGTCCATCTCGATGAACGTGCCCTCGTCGAGGAGCATCGCGATCCGCTCGCGAGCGGTCTTCTTGCCGCGTGCGTGCTGCTTATCCACGGCCCGGTCGGACCCGGCGTTGGCGACCTCCGCGACCCGTCGTTTGAGGTCGGCGAGCTTGCCGGCCGTGGTCGTCAGATCGGGTGCGGTCGCGACGTCGATCGCCGGTGTGTGCTCTGGGGCCATGGCCGCACTCTAGCCTTGTGAACGTGCGCGCTCCCTTGCAGCCAGAGATCATCCGTGCGGCGTTCGTCACGTCCGGCGCTCGATGGTCGGTGCTCGAGTTCCATCCCGCCCTCGGATCGACCAATGACCGCGCCAAAGCGCTCCTCACCGCGGACGCTGCTCCACCGGACGCTCCACGCGGGCACCTGCGCAGGCCCGGACGGGGCGGGACGGGCGCGGCGGGCAGCCCCGTCTGGGGTGTCGTGCTCACCGACCACCAGACCGGGGGGCGGGGACGCCTGGGGCGGACGTGGGAGGTGCCCGATCAGGCTGCCATCGCCCTGAGCGTCCTGGTCCCGCTGGCCGAGCCGGCCACTGCCGGCTGGCTGCCGCTGCTCGCGGGGCTCGCCCTGTCGCGGGCGATCACCGAGGTCACCGCCGCGGCCGGGACCGAATTGACCGCGAGCCTCAAGTGGCCCAATGACGTGCTGATCGCGGACGACGTGGACC
>JBDTAU010000441.1:0-3595 GCA_039924465.1 Dermatophilaceae bacterium | reverse complement strand
GGGTGCGGGGCGTCTTTGTTGATGGCCTGGTGGTAGTAACCGCTGACGACAGCGCCCTTGGGTACGAACACCTTCCAGGTCGGCAGCTTCTTTGTCAGAGCCGCGTTCAGGTAGTCCCAGTCGATGACGACCGGCGTCTGGCCGGACTCGACCGTGGCCGGGGTCGGGTCGACCGGCAAGAAGTTGCCGGCCGCCTTGAGCTTGCCGAAGAACTCCACGCCCTTGGCGATGTCATCGGCCGAGCCGCCGTTGCCGAGGGCCGCCATGACCACGCCGTTGAAGGCCGCGCCGGCCTGGGTCGGGTCACCGTTGAGGGCGACCTTGCCCTTGAACTCCGGCCCGAGCAGGTCCTGCAGGGACGTGATCGCCGGCACCTTGGAGGAGTCGTAGCCGATCGACATGTAGCCGCCGTAGTCGTTGACCCACGTGCCGTTGGCGTCCTTGAGGGCGTCGGGGATCGTCGCGAACTCCGTGCTCTTGTAGGGCGCGAACATGTCCGTGCTCGCCGACGCCACGGCGCCGCCGAGGTCGAACACGTCCGGGGCTCCGCTCTGCCCCTTGAGGTTCTTGGCCGCAGTGATCTCATCGGCGCTCGAGGCGTCGGGCTGCGCGCTGTTGACCTTGATGGAGTACTTGTCCTCGAAGGCCTTGATGATGGCGCCGTAGTTGGCCCAGTCGGGCGGCAGCGCGATGACGTTGAGCTGGCCCTCCTTCTTGGCCGCGGCCTCCAGGCCCGCCATGCCACCGAGGTCCGCTGCCGACGTCGCCGTCGCAGCCGACGCCGCGGTGCCACCTCCACTGGCCCCGGGGGCGGGGGTGGTGTCGGTCTTGGCGGGTGGACTACACGCCGCAATTCCGACCGCGGTCAGGACCGCGACGCCGGCGACGCCGACGCGAGAGAAAGCACGCACTTGAACTCCTTGTTCGACGTGATCTGTGGTGATTCGGAGTGTAACCACGGACAGGGTGGGGCCGATGGAAGAACGGTGTGAGTCCACAGGGTGTCGAGTGGCCTCTGTGTCGAGTGGCCTCTGTGTCGAGTGGCCTCTGTGTCGAGTGGCCCTGTGTGGAGTGGCCTGGTGTCGAGTATCCCCGTGGGCGCGGTGGCGCGGAGGGAGTGGGAGCCGGCTCGGCGGCATACGGCAGGGGCAGTGGTTGGATGGGGCCGTGATCACACGAGAAACGTCCGTCGTCATCATCGGCGGGGGCCCGGGTGGCTATGAGGCTGCCCTCGTGGCCGCCCAGCTCGGCGCGGGGGTGGCCGTCGTGGAGCGTGACGGGGTCGGTGGCGCTGCGGTGCTGACCGACTGTGTGCCGAGCAAGGCCCTCATCGCGACCGCCGACTACATGTCCGACTTCCACACCGCGGAGCGTCTCGGGGTCCGGCTCGAGGATGCCGAGGGGGACGAGGTCGCCGATGCCGTCGCCGAGGCGCACACGGTCAACGAACGGGTCCTGGCGCTCGCGGGGGCGCAGAGCAATGACATCCGCGCCAGCCTCGAGCAGGTCGGTGTCCGGGTCATCGAGGGGTCTGGCGAGATCGTCAATCGGGGTCTCGTGCGAGCCACCCTGGCTGACGGGGAGACCGAGGACCTGCGTGCTGACGTCGTCCTCATCGCGACTGGCGCCACCCCGAGGGTGATGGCGTCCGCGCGTCCCGACGGGGAACGGATCCTCACGTGGCAGCAGATCTACACGCTGGGGTCCTTGCCGGAGCGGATGGTGGTGATCGGCTCCGGGGTGACCGGTGCCGAGCTGGCGCAGGCCTTCCTCGGGCTGGGGTCCGAGGTCGTGCTCGTCTCGTCGCGCGATCGGGTGCTCCCCGGGGAGGACGCCGATGCCGCCACCGTCATCGAGGACGTCTTCACCAAGCGGGGGATGGAGGTCCTGAGCCGCTCGCGGGCCGCGGGTGTCGACCGCACCGCGACCGGGGTCAGTGTCGCTCTCGAGGACGGACGCACAGTCGAGGGCACCCACGCGTTGCTCGCGGTCGGCTCGATCCCCAACACCCGCGACCTCGGCCTCGAGACGGTCGGCGTCGAGGTGTCCGAGTCAGGGCACATCCAGGTCGACCGGGTCTCGCGCACGTCGGTCCCCGGCGTCTATGCCGCGGGGGACTGCACCGGAGTGCTTCCCCTCGCGTCCGTCGCCGCGATGCAGGGCCGGATCGCGATGTGGCACGCGCTGGGGGACGCGGTGGCTCCGCTCAACACCCGCGGTATCGCGGCCACCATCTTCACCGACCCCGAGATCGCCACGGTCGGCATCAGCCAGCGGGCCGCCGACGAGTCAGCCGACATCGAGGTGGTCCAACTCCCGCTCGGGCGCAACCCGCGCGCCAAGATGCAGGGCATCACCGATGGCTTCGTCAAGCTCTTCTGCCGCAAGGGAACCGGCGTGCTCCTCGGCGGAGTGATCGTCGCGCCCAAGGCGTCGGAGCTGATTCACCCGGTCGCGCTCGCCGTGCAGAATCGCCTCAGCGTCGACCAGGTCGCGAGCACGATCACCGTGTATCCGTCGCTGTCCGGGTCCATCGCCGAGGCGGCCCGGCAGTTGCACCAGCCGGACTGAGTTGCACCAGCCGGACTGATCGGCGCGGGTCGCTCGTCAGACTGGGTATTCCGTCGTCGACGCGCGAGACCCCGGTCGCTACGAGGGTGACCCATCGTCCGGTGGTGGTTCCTCGTCCAACGGGGGGTCGTGGTCCACGGAGGGTTGGTCGTCCGTCGGGGGCCTGGCCGGACGTCCGGTCTCGTTGTGACCGGCCTGCTTGGTCTGCTGCTGGGCCTCCAGCTCGGCCCAGCGCTGCCGTCGCGCCTCGGAGATCTTTTTGCGCAGCCGGGCCTGGAGTGGAAAGAGCACGGCGAACACGATCAGGACGATGACCAGACCGGACCAGGAGAAGCTCTGCTTGGGGCCGGTCTCAGTCAGCAGGGTCGCAAGCACCGCTTTAGTCTGCCAGAGGCGTAACGTCGGGGGTCCTGACGTGGCGATGTGAGTCAGGGGCTTCAGCCGACGTGCGTCGGCACCGTGATCAGGATCAGGGAGGATTTTCAGTGAGCAACTGGATGGACAAGGCCAAGGACTTCATCAAGGGCCACCCCGGGCAGGCCCAAGAGGGCATCGACAAGGTCGAGGGCCTGATCAACGAGAAGACCGGCGGCAAGTACGCCGACCACCTCGAGAAGGGGGGCGACGCGCTGCAGCAGCAGCTGGGTCTCCCGCCGGACGCCGACGAGGCGACGCAACCGCCGGCTGCGCCGACCGGCCCGCCCGTGCCGCCGAGTGAGCCATCGGCGCCGGACGCCCCGGGCGAGCCGGCTCCTCCGGTGCCGCCGAGTGAGCCGTCGGCTCCGGATGCCCCGAGCGAGCCGTCGGAGCCCGAAGGACCGAGCAGCCCGGGTGACGCTGGTGCCACGCCTCGCGAGCCGGAGCTGCCGCCACCGGGCCAGGACGACGACGATGACATCGTCCTGGGTGACGGACCAGCGATCAGCTGATCCGCGACTCAGCGGATCCGTGACTCAGCTGATCCTCGACACAGCTGATCCGATACACGGACGACAAGGATGACCCCAGACACGGATGATGAAGG
>JBDTAU010000440.1:0-5302 GCA_039924465.1 Dermatophilaceae bacterium | reverse complement strand
GATGCAGGCGACCGTGGTGACCGACCCGCTGGGCCGTGAGGTCCCGGCGTCGATCCTGCTGGCGGATGACCACGGCACGCTCACGGCCTACCTTGAGTCGGCCCAGGCAGCCGGCCTGCACCTGCTGCTCGTCCAGGACCGGGACCCGACGCGCACCTCCTCGTTCGGGGTCGGTCAACTCCTGGCGACCGCTGCAGACCTTGGTGCGACCCGGATCGTGGTGGGGGTCGGTGGCGCCGCGACCAACGATGCGGGCGCCGGTCTGCTCGCCGCGCTCGGCGCCGGTGACCCGGAGCGACTGGCCCGTGGCGGGCTCCTGCTCGCGAACGCGACGGCCGCGGACCTGGCGGGTCTGGCCACCGTCCGAGCCCGCTTTGCCGGGATCGACCTCATCATCGCGAGCGACGTCGAGTCACCCTTGCTCGGCCTCAAAGGAGCCAGCGCCGTCTTTGCGCAGACCCGTGGCGCCTCGCCGGAACAGGCGCAGGCCCTGGAGCACGCCCTCAGCCACTTCGCCAGTGTCGTCGCGCGCGTCCAACCGCCCGCCACCGACCTCCTCACCGGCACGCCGATCCGCCCGGAGCGGGGCCTCGGCTCGGGTGCCGGCGGCGGGATCGGCTACGCGCTGCACCTGCTCGGGGGCCGGCACGTCAATGGAGTGCGGGCGGTCCTGGGGGCGGCGAGGTTGCCTGACCTGCTCCCGTCGGTGGACCTCGTCGTGACGGCCGAGGGATCGTTCGGCTGGGAGTCGCTGCACGGGGGAGCCATCGTCGAGGTGGCCGCCGCGACACAGGAGCTGGGGGTGCCGACCATCGCGATCCCGGGCGAGTACGTCCTCGGTCGACGTGACGCGTTGCAGGCCGGGGTCTCTGGGGTCTACCCGGTGGTGGAGCGCCCGGCCGAGGCAGCCGCCCTGCTGGCCGATCCCGTCGGGGCGCTGCAGCGGCGAACGATCCGGGTGGCTCACACCTGGTCACCGGCGGGTCACTGAGCGCCGTATCCAGGGCCGGACCAAGTGCCGGAACCAGGGGAGGGTGCGGACAATGTCGGCGAAGCGACGTATCCTGCTGTCGTCGGGAACACATCCCACCCAGCAGGGGTTGTCATCGCAGACCCGTGCACCACGACGCGAAGGACACACGATGAGTGTTGAGACGAACGCTTCCGCTACTGAGGCGCAGACCGAGGCACCAGCCCACGGCATCACCCTGACCGAAGTTGCCGCCGGCAAGGTCAAGCAGCTCCTTGAGCAGGAGGGTCGTGACGACCTGCGCCTGCGCATCGGCGTGCAGCCCGGTGGTTGTTCCGGCCTGATCTATCAGCTCTACTTCGACGAACGCTCGCTCGACGGTGACCTGGTGCGCGACTTCGATGGCGTCTCCGTCGTCGTCGACAAGATGAGCGGCCCCTACCTCGACGGCGCGTCGATCGACTTCGCCGACACCATCGAGAAGCAGGGCTTCACCATCGACAACCCCAACGCCGGCGGTAGCTGCGCGTGTGGAGACTCCTTCAGCTGATCCAGCCCTCCAGCACGCACGAAGGACCCGACCTCTACGGTCGGGTCCTGTCTGCGTGGTGGGGCGCCGGCGTCAGCAGCCGTAGTCGCCCAGCCCGTTCAGCAGGCTCGATGCGTTGTCGGGGACCTGGATCGAGGCCGGCGCTGGGGCCCATCGTGCGGCGGCCCGGTGCGGCAGGCGGATCTGGTCACACGCGTGGACCAGCTCGGTGACGCTGCCGGTGTCGAGTCCATCCCGGGGTGACGGGAAGTCAACGGGGGCGGGTGACGTCGGTGCGGTGCTCATGAGGCCCACGCTAGATCCGACTCATGGGTAGCGACAGGCCTACGCGGCAGTAGCCACGGGCCCACGTCCCCGGTGCCGGACCCTTGCGTCGGCACCGGGCTCGCCTGACCTGACCGGACCGGACCTAGCGAGGCTCAGGCTTCACGCGGCGGAAAGGCAGCCACCAGCGGGGTGTCGCTGGGCACCGGGCCCAGGGGCGCCGCGCCGCCGGGGGAGCCGATCGCCTCGCCCTGTCCGGGCAGGACCTCCTCGAAGAAGGCGGCGTTGTCGGCGAGATAGGGCTGCAACGTGTCCGGCAGGTCGTCCTCGTAGTAGATCGCCTCGACCGGGCACACCGGCTCGCAGGCGCCGCAGTCGACGCATTCGTCCGGGTGGATGTAGAGCGATCGGTTCCCCTCATAGATGCAGTCCACCGGGCACTCGTCGACACAGGCCCGGTCCTTGATGTCGATGCACGGACTGCCGATCACGTAAGTCATTGGTCACCCCTTGTTGTTTTCACGAAACTCTTGTAAAAACAAGGTAGACCACTCACGACGGCAGGAGAAGACCATGGCCACGTCTCGTCGCACCGACCGGTCCGAGGGCCCGACCGATCCGCCCCCGACTGATTCGTCGGTGGCCGAGTTGTCCTCGGCGCAGCGCCCGCCTGCAGAGCTGGACACGATCACGATCTGGGGCGACTTCACCTGCCCCTGGAGTTATTTGGCGTGGGCCCGCAGCGAGTTGCTGGTGGCCGACGGTGCGACGGTCGACTGGCGCACGGTGGAACACGACCCGTGGCACTACCTGAGCCCGGTCGCGCTCAGCGACCGCTACCAGGGGTTGCACGCGGAGATGCCGCAGGTCTTGGCGCACCTGCTCCCCGACGAAGACCTGCCCTACACGCTGGCGGGCTTCGTGCCGTTCACTGCTGCGGCCACCTCCGCCTACGCCGAGGCCTACGTCTCGGGTGTCGGTCAGGTCGTGCGCGACCGGCTCTTCACCGCGTTCTGGAGGCACGGTGTCGACCTCAACAACGCCAAGATCCTCCAGACGATGCTGGCCGACGACGTCCGTCAGGGCACCTCGTCCTCCGAGCTGGTGCAGTACTGGGGCTACGCCCTCGACGTCACGGGCGGTCCGATCACCTCGGAAGGCTGGCAGGTGATCCGGGACTGGCGCGCGCAGTGGCAGAAGGCGAGTGGCGTGACTCCCACGCTGGTGGTGGGTTCGGGTGAGCCGATCATCGGGGTCGCGGCCGTCGACTGGCTCGGTGAGCGTGTCCGCGAGCGGGACCTGTTGCGCGACGATCGCAATCGTGAGCACCCGGCGGCCTGAGCGCTCCGGGGCGACGCGCGGCCTCGGCCCGAGTCGCCTCCGAGTGCTCGCCCTGTTGCAGGACGGGCGTGGGTCCCCGACCGCGAACGAAGTGGCCACCTCGTTGGGCCTGCATCCCAACACGGCGCGCTTCCACCTCGAAGCGCTGGCGGAGGCAGGCCTGGTCGTCCGGGAGCGCGAGGACCGCTCCGCCCCGGGACGGCCCAAGGTCCACTACGTCCCGGCATCGGACGCGCCCCTGGCCGGGGACCGCAACTATCGGCTGCTGGCCGAGATCCTCACCGCGCACCTCTCGGCCACCGCGGCCGACCCGGAGGCTGCCGCCGCGGACGCGGGGCGCACCTTCGGCCGGCTCGCGGCCAGGGAGCGTTCCGGAGCCACGGCTGCAGGAGCCGGATCGCGCACGGAGGCGACCGGGGCCGTCGTCGACACGCTCGATGCCATGGGCTTCGACTCCAGCGTCACGCCCGAGCCGGCCGGGGTCCGGCTCGACGTGCACCGGTGCCCCTTCCTCGAGTTGGCCCACGCCCCCGCCGAGGCGGGCGGACTCAGCGTCGTCTGCGCGGTCCATCGTGGCCTGATGGAGGGGCTGCTGGACGAGACCGGATCCCAGCTGCGGGTCGCCTCTCTCGAGCCGCTCGTCGCTCCCGGCCATTGCATTGCCCGGTTGGTGCGTCAATCTCCCGCCGTGGGCACCCGCCGGGCGGCCGCGTCGCGATAGGTTCGCCGGGTGAAGATCGCGATCACTGGTTCCATCGCCACCGACCACCTGATGACCTTCGGGGGCCGGTTCGCCGACTCCCTCGTCGTCGAACAACTGGACAAGATCTCGCTGTCCTTCCTCGCTGAGGACCTTCAGGTCCGGCGTGGGGGAGTGGCGGCCAACATCGCCTTCGGGATGGCCAACCTCGGACAACGGCCGGTTCTGGTCGGGTCGGTGGGCGAGGACTTCACCGACTACCGGTCCTGGCTGCAGCGGCACGGAGTCGACTGTGACTCCGTGCACGTGTCGGAGTCCCTGCACACGGCACGCTTCATCTGCACCACCGACACGGACATGGCCCAGATCGCGACGTTCTACGCCGGGGCCATGGCGGAGGCCCGGGACATCGAGCTGGGTCCGGTGGCCCAGCGGGTCGGCGGTCTCGACCTCGTCGTGATCGGCGCCAACGACCCCGTCGCGATGGTGCGCCACTCCGACGAGTGCCGCTCCCGGCGTATCCCCTTCGCGGCAGACCCGTCCCAGCAGCTCGCCTTCGTCGACGGGGACACGATCCGCCAACTCATCGACGGCGCCGAATACCTCTTCACCAACGAGTACGAGAGCCACCTGGCCTGCCAGAAGACCGGCTGGAGCCCGGAAGAGCTCGGTGAGCACGTCCGGGTCCAGGTCACCACCCGAGGCAAGCAGGGTGCCACGATCCGGATCCTGGGCGAGGAGCCGTTCGACGTCCCCATCGCCCGCGAGTTGCGCAAGTCCGACCCGACGGGGGTCGGGGACGCATTCCGGGCGGGCTTCCTCACGGGACTGGCCGAGCACCTGCCGCCCCGGCGCTGCGCCGAACTCGGGTCGATGCTCGCGACCTACGTCATCGAGACGATCGGGACGCAGGAGTACCTGCTGGGCAAGCGCCAGTTCCTCTCCCGTCTCGCCGACGCCTACGGGGACGAATCGGCAGCGGAGATCGAGCCGCACATCCAGTGTCCACGTCCATGACGGAAGGGCGTCTGGCCGGCGCGTCAGACCCTGCCCGCCCCTGAGCCCCAGTGACCCGACCGGAACCGACGATGCCCAGCCCGCCCCCACCGACCCAGTGGAACTTCGACCTGGCCCGGACCCCACCGGGCGAGGACCTGATCGGCGTGGGCGCCGACCTCGAGGTGGCCACGCTCTACTGGGCCTACGCGGCGGGGGTCTTCCCGATGGGGGTCGGTGCCCATGGCTCGGAACCCATCGGGTGGTGGTCGCCTGACCCGCGAGGGATCCTGCGACTCGGTGACCTCAAGGTGAGTCGCTCCCTGCGCAAGTCCTTGTCGCACTTCGAGGTCCGGGTCGACACCGCCTTCGAGGAGGTGGTCCACGGCTGCGCCGACCCCGAGCGGGCCGGACGCTGGATCACACCGGCGATCGAGACCGCCTACACCGCCCTGCACCAGCGAGGGTGGGCTCACTCGGT
>JBDTAU010000439.1:0-3083 GCA_039924465.1 Dermatophilaceae bacterium | reverse complement strand
CGAGCGCTTCTTCGTCGGGGTCGGCAACTCCCGGGACGACCGGCTCATCGTCATCGGAATCGGGTCCAAGACGACGAACGAGTTTCGCCTCATCGATGCCGCCGAGCCGCTGGGCGCACCGCGGATCGTGGCGGAACGCCGGCAGGGCGTCGAGTACGACATCGAGCCGGTCGGCGACCAGCTGCTCATCGTGCACAACGCCCGCCGGGTCAACTTCGAGGTCGCGGTCGCGCCCCTGACCTCGAGCTCCCCCGGCGACTGGCGCCCGCTCGACCTCACCAGTGAGGACGAATACGTCATCGGCGTCGACGGGTTCGACGACTTCATCGTCATCGGCCTGCGTCGTGACGGCGGCACCGGGGTCCGCGTGGTGCTGCGCGACCCGGCAGGGCGAGACGGGCTGGGGGAGCGGCACGACGTCAGCATCGGTGAGCCGATCGGCACGCTCCACGTCGGTGCCAACCCCGAGTCCGCGACGCCGACGATCCAGCTCATCCACGAGTCCCTCGTGACCCCACGGACGGTTGAGGACTACGACGTGCGGACCCGGACCTTCACCCTGCTCAAGCGACAGGAGGTCCGCGGCAGGCACGACCCGGCCCAGTACCGCCAGCGCCGGGAGTGGGCGGTCGCGCCTGATGGGACCCGGGTCCCGATCTCGATCGTGCACCGTCACGACGTCGTGGCGGACGGCACCGCACCGGGCCTGCTGCACGCCTACGGCGCCTACGGGATCCCGAGCGACCCGTGGTTCTCCGTGTTGCGGCTCTCCCTGCTCGAGCGGGGCTGGGTCTTTGCCATCGCGCACGTCCGGGGCGGCTCCGAGATGGGCCGGCAGTGGTACGACGACGGGAAACTGGAGCGCAAGCAGCACACGTTCACCGACTTCATCGCGTGCGCCGACCACCTGCGCGCCACCGGCATCGTCGCCACGGACCGGCTCGCGGCCGAGGGCGGCTCGGCCGGCGGGCTGCTGATGGGTGCGGTCGCCAACCTCGCCCCCGACCGGTTCCGCTTCATCCACGCCTCGGTGCCCTTCGTCGACCCGCTGACCACGATCCTCGACCCGTCGATGCCGCTCACGGTCATCGAGTGGGAGGAGTGGGGCAACCCGCTCGAGGATTCGGACGCCTACGCGCGGATGAAGTCCTACACGCCCTACGAGAACGTCACCGACCAGCACTACCCGGCCCTGCTCGTCACCACCTCGCTGCACGACACCCGGGTCTACGTCACCGAGCCGGCCAAGTGGGTCGCGGCCCTGCGTCACGAGACCCGTGATCGGGCCGACGCAGCGCCGATCCTCTTCCGGACCGAGATGGCTGCTGGCCACGGCGGTCAGTCGGGGCGCTATGACACCTGGCGCCAGTGGGCCTGGGAGACGGCCGTCCTGATCGACCAGACGGGCTGATCGCCGGCCCAGCATGCTCCGAGGGTGAATTTCGGGCCGCCTGGGCGCCCGCGGCCTGAGACGTGGCGTCCCGTCAGGTGGACGGATCCTAGACTGGCGCCCATGATGTCCAGCCTCGATCTCCGTGGACGCACCCTCGACGTGCGCTACCTGCGCGGAGCCCTGCCCCGAGCCGAATTCGACGTCACGGCCGCCCTCGAGCAGGTGCGACCGATCGTGGCGGAGGTCGAGCATCGCGGGGCGAGCGCACTGCGGGACCTGGGCGAGCGCTTTGACGGAGTGCGTCCCACCCACGTGCGGGTGCCGGCGGCGGTGCTGGCGCAGGCCCTCGACCACCTCGCCCCCGAGCTGCGAGCGGCTCTGGAGGAGGCGATCCGCCGGGTGCGGATCGTGCATGCCGCGCAACGGCGCAGCGACGTGACGACGCAGGTCGTGCCCGGCGGCACCGTCACCGAGCGGTGGGTGCCGGTCGACCGGGTCGGTCTCTACGTGCCCGGCGGGCTCGCGGTCTATCCGAGCAGCGTCATCATGAACGTCGTCCCGGCCCAACTGGCCGGGGTCGGCTCCCTCGCGGTCAGCTCGCCGCCGCAGCGCGAGAACGTCGGCGACTTCACCGGCTACCCCAACCCGACCATCCTGGCCACCTGTGCCCTGTTGGGCGTGGACGAGGTCTATGCGGTCGGCGGCGCGCAGGCGATCGCCATGTTCGCCTACGGTTTCGAGGACGCCGGGGACGCCGGGGACACTGACAACGCTGAACGGGTGGTGTGCGAGCCGGTCTCGATGGTCACCGGCCCCGGCAACATCTGGGTGGTCGCGGCCAAACGCCTCCTCAAGGGCCTCATCGGCATCGATGCCGAGGCGGGCCCCACCGAGATCGCCATCCTCGCCGATGACTCCGCCGACCCCGAGCACGTGGCGGCCGACCTGATCAGTCAGGCCGAGCATGACCCGCTCGCAGCCTCGGTCCTGGTCACCGACAGTGCGGCGCTGGCCGACGCGACCCGCCTCGCGCTGGCCCGGCGGGTGCCCGCGACGAAGCACGCCGAACGCGTCGCGACATCGCTGGCCGGGACCCAATCGCGCATCGTCCTGGTCGACGACCTCGAGGCGGGGCTCCACGTCGTCAACGCGTATGCCGCTGAGCACCTCGAGATCCAGACGCGCGACGCCGCTGCGGTGGCCTCCCGGGTCCGCAACGCGGGCGCGGTCTTCGTCGGGCCGCACAGCCCCGTCAGCCTCGGCGACTACGCGGCGGGCTCCAACCACGTGCTCCCGACGGCCGGGTGCGCCTGCCACTCGAGCGGGCTGTCGGTGCAGTCGTTCCTGCGGGGCATCCACGTGGTCGAGTACGACGAGGCGGCGCTGCGCGAGGTGGCCCACCACGTCGTCACCCTGGCCGAGGCCGAGGACCTGCCGGCCCACGGAGAGGCCGTGACCGCGCGCTTCGGCGACGAGGTGCCCTCGTGAGCGAGATCCAGCGACTGCTGAGACCGGACCTGCGTGGCCGCACTGCCTACGGCGCCCCGCAACTCGACGTGCCGGTGTGCCTCAACACGAACGAGAGCTCCTACCCCGTGCCAGCGGTCGTGGTCCGAGCCATCCTCGAGGCGCTCGAAGGAGACCTCGCCGGCCTCAACCGTTATCCGGACCGTGAGTTCCTCGACCTGCG